>NZ_JBEPAK010000047.1:0-34280 GCF_040298565.1 Kitasatospora sp. NPDC001539
CGTGCTCGCCGTGTTCGCCGTGCTGGCCGTGTTCGCCGTGCTGGCCGTGCTGGCCGTGCTCGCCGTGCTGCCAGTTCGGGATGTCGGGGAGGCAGCCCCAGCGGGGAGCCCGGCCTCTCGGGCGTTCAAGGGGTGGTTCAGGCGCCCTTGGCGGCTTCCTTGAGCTTGGAGCCGGCGCTCACCTTGGCGCTGTAGCCGGCCGCGATCTGGATCGGCTCGCCGGTCTGCGGGTTGCGGGCGGTGCGGGCAGCGCGGTGGGTGCGCTCGAAGGTCAGGAAACCGGGGATGGTGACCTTCTCGTCGCCCTTGGCGACGACCTCGCCGACGATCTCGGCGAAGGCGGCCAGAACGGCGTCGGCGTCCTTGCGGGTCACCTCGGCGCGCTCGGACAGCGCGGCCACCAGCTCACTGCGGTTCATGTGTACTCCTGTGGTCTGTTCGCTTGCGGTGTGCGGGGGCCCATCGGTGCTCCCACCGGGGGGCACCCGGATGGGCCGCAGGTCCGCACACTGTGCTCGTGCAGGCAATGCGTGGTCGCAGGCCGGATCCGTACCCGATGCCGCGCGCCGGAGCCGTCGAAGGCCCGCCCGCCCGCCTGGGAACGAATCCTGCCCCGACCGGCCCCGAGAAAGCCAATCGGGCCCCGGCCGGGCCACCCGAACGACGCCCGCCCGTTGGAGGTGTGACACTCCGTCGGCTCCGGCGGACCGGGAGCGGGCAGCGGTCGGGACGACTCGCCGGAAGACCAGGGGGACGTTCCGTACTTGTCGGACACGCCTGCCCCGTGCAGGGCTACCGTACGCCCTAGGCACGACAAGCCCAAACACGCCCCTCGCCCTTGTGTCGCAAGGGTTCGGGGCGGGCTTGGGCCGGTATGACCGCTAATCGGGCATTTGACCGATCGGCGGCGCGTCCGCGGGCCGGGCGGTCAGAGCTTGACGACGGGGAAGGCGGAGGTGTCGAGGGTGCCCACGATGCCCGGGGTCGGGCGGGACGGGACCGGGTCCTCCTGGGCGCCGGCCAGGGCCGCGTCGCGCACCGCGGCGGCGACGGTCTTGGCGACGTCCTTGTGGAACACGCTCGGGATGATGTAGTTGGCGTTCAGCTCGTCGTCGGCGACGGTGGTGGCCAGCGCCCGGGCGGCGGCGATCATCATCTCGGTGTTGACCGTACGGCTCTGGGCGTCCAGGAGGCCGCGGAAGACGCCCGGGAAGACCAGCACGTTGTTGATCTGGTTCGGGAAGTCGCTGCGACCGGTGGCGACCACGGCGGCGCTCTGACGGGCGATGTTCGGGTCGACCTCCGGGTCCGGGTTGGCCAGCGCGAAGACGATGGCGTCCTCGGCCATGGTGGCCAGGTCGTCGCCGTCCAGCACGTTCGGGGCCGAGACGCCGATGAAGACGTCGGCGCCCGCCACGGCCTCCTTGAGGCTCCCGGTGCGGCCCGAGCGGTTGGTGTGCTCGGCGATCCAGCGCAGGCTGTCGTTGAGGTCCTCACGGCCCTGGTGGACCACGCCGTGCACGTCGGCGACGGTGGCGTGCTCGACGCCGGCGGCCATCAGCAGCTTCAGGATCGCGGTGCCGGCGGCGCCGGCGCCCGACATCACCACGCGGATCTCGCCGATCTCCTTGCCGACCACCTTCAGCGCGTTGGTGAGGGCGGCCAGCACGACGATGGCGGTGCCGTGCTGGTCGTCGTGGAAGACCGGGATGTCCAGGGCCTCGCGCAGCCGGGCCTCGATCTCGAAGCAGCGCGGCGCGGAGATGTCCTCCAGGTTGATCCCGGCGAAGCCGGGGGCGATCGCCTTGACGATGGCGACGATCTCGTCGGTGTCCTGGGTGTCCAGGCAGATCGGCCAGGCGTCGATCCCGGCGAAGCGCTTGAACAGGGCCGCCTTGCCCTCCATGACGGGCAGCGCGGCCGCCGGGCCGATGTTGCCCAGGCCCAGCACGGCGGAGCCGTCGGTGACCACGGCGACGCTGTTGCGCTTGATGGTGAGGCGGCGGGCGTCCTCGGGGTTCTCGGCGATCGCCATGCAGACCCGGGCGACGCCCGGGGTGTAGATCATCGAGAGGTCGTCACGGTTGCGGATCGGCAGCTTCGAGGACATCTCGATCTTGCCGCCGAGGTGCATCAGGAAGGTCCGGTCCGAGACCTTGCCGATCGACACGCCGTCGATCGCCCGGATCTTCTCGACGATCTCCTCGCCGTGGGCGACCGAGGAAGCCGCCACGGTCACGTCGATCCGCAGCGCCTCCAGACCGGACGCGGTGACGTCGAGACCGGTGACCGATCCACCGGAGGACTCCACGGCCGTGGTGATCGCGCTGACCGCGTTGCCGCGGGCCGGGACCTCCAGCCGCACCGTGATCGAGTTGGAGACACTGGGCACCGTCGCCATCGACGCTTCCTTCTTCCGTCTGTCCCGCAGGCTCAACATTTTGTTGAAGGCATCGCCTGCGCATGCTAGACCTCGATCGTCGCACCTTCCAAGGGGTAGCCAGAAATAACGTTCATTGAGTGTGCGGATCCGACAATCGGGAGCCCCCGTCGGAGGTCTCCCGCGTCCACTCCTTGCCTCTCCGGGCCGATGCGTTACATTGGACGGGACACCGGCTCGATCCAAGCCCCCGGGCCCAACCTTCGTCCCTTCGAGGGACCACTTGCCGCGAGGCGAGCATGGCGGGTCGGTGTCACCAACGTCTGAAGGCCCCTCACCAGCGGTGAGGGGCCTTCGTGCTGGTCCGGACCGGGCGGCCCGGACCAGCGTCAGCCGTGCAGCAGCGCGGGCACGCCGTCCGCGTCCGGCAGGTCGTCCGGGCCGGACAGCACGGTCAACCGCTGGGTCGCCCGGGTCAGCGCCACGTACAGCACCCGCAGGCCGGCCTCCGACTCGCCGGCGATGCCGGTCGGGTCGGCGACCACCGTCGCGTCGTACTCCAGGCCCTTGGCCTCCAGGCTGCCCAGCGCCACCACGCGCTCGCCCAGGCCCTCGGCCCAGCCGGCCGCCTCGGCCCGGCGGTCCATCGGGACCACGATCGCCACGGTGCCGTCCACCTCGCCCAGCAGCCGCTCCAGCTCCGCCCTGGCCGCCTTGCCGAAGGCCTCCGGCGACGGGTCGGTGACGGCCGCGAAGCGCGGCTCCACGCCGACCCGGCGCACCGCGCTCGGCGAGGGGGTGCCCGGCGCGGCCAGCGCCAGCACCGTGGCCGCGACCTCGGCGATCTCGGCCGGGTTGCGGTAGTTGACGGTCAGCGTGAAGCGGCGGCGCGGCTTGCCGGACAGCACCTCGTCCAGCGCGGCCTGGGCCTCCTGCGGGAACGGCCAGGAGGACTGCGCGGGGTCGCCCACGATCGTCCAGGTGGCCATCCGGGCCCGGCGGCCGATCATCCGCCACTGCATCGGGGTGAGGTCCTGCGCCTCGTCCACGATGACGTGGGCGTACTCCTTGCGCTCGACCGGCTGGCGGTCGCGCTGGCGGGCGCTGCGGTCGGCGAAGGTGGTGACCTCGTCCAGCCCGCTGAGCAGGTCCACCGCGTCCACCTCGCGCACCTTGGGCCGGGCCGGCTCGCCGAGCAGCACCTGCAGCTCGTCCACCAGCGCCACGTCGTGCGCGGACAGCGCGCCCTCGCCCTCCGGGGAGAGGTGACGCCAGGAGGCCGCCAGCAGCCTGGCCTCGTCCGGGGTGACGGCGCGGCGGGCGATCCGGTTGGTGTGGCGGCTCTGCTTGAGCGTCCCGAGCACCCGGCGCGGGGTCAGGGCCGGCCACCAGGCGTCCAGGAAGTCCAGGAACGACGCCTCGTCCGAGACGTAGTCGTCGAAGGACTCCTTCTCCTCCTGGCGCTGCTCGCGGGCGTAGTGGTCGGCGGGCTTCGGCAGGTGCCTGGTCGCCTCCTGCCACAGGGCGTCCAGCAGCAGCCGGCGGGCGCGCGGGCGCAGCAGGTTCAGCGGGGTCCCGCCGGAGCCCACGACGTTGCCGCGGACGGCCTTCAGCCGGCCGGCGTCCAGCTTCAGCACCTCGCCGCGGGCGACCACCTTGAGCTCCTGCGGGGCGCCCAGCTCCAGCGCCGCCCGGGCGGCCCGGCGCAGCAGCTGGACCATCCGGGCCGAGCCCTTGACCCGGGTGGCCTCCGGGGTGTCGTAGGTCCCCGCCTCGATGCCGTCCACCAGCGAGCCGACCGCCCGGATGGCGACCTGCCCCTCCTCGCCGAGCGAGGGCAGCACGCCCTCGGTGTAGGAGACCAGCAGCGGGGTCGGCGAGACCACCAGGATGCCCCCGGCGTAGCGGCGGCGGTCCTGGTAGAGCAGGTAGGCGGCGCGGTGCAGGGCCACGGCGGTCTTGCCGGTGCCGGGGCCACCGGTGACGAGGGTGGCACCGGCCGCGGCGGCGCGGATCACCTCGTCCTGCTCCTTCTGGATCGAGGAGACGATGTCGCGCATCGAGTGGCTGCGGGCGCGGCCGAGGGAGGCCATCAGCGCGCCGTCACCGACCACGGCCAGCTCCCGGCCGTCCAGGGTGGGGGTGAGGTCCGGGCGCAGCAGGTCGTCCTCGACGCCGATCACCTTGCGGCCCTTGGAGCGGATCACCCGGCGGCGGATGACCCGGCCCGGCTCGACCGGGGTGGCGCGGTAGAACGGCGCGGCGGCGGGGGCCCGCCAGTCGATCACCAGCGGGCCGTACTCCGCGTCCAGCACGCCCAGGCGGCCGATGTGGAGGGTTTCGGCGACGGCCGGGTCGGCCGGGTCGAGCGGGGTGTTGGAGGGGATGCCGTGCTCCTCCGGGGCGTCGGCCCGCTGGAGGTCGATCCGGCCGAACAGGAAGTCCTCGAACTCGCTGTTGAGCCGCTGGAGGTGGGCCCCGGCCCGGTAGACCTGGGCGTCCCGCTCGGCGAGCGCGCCGGGAGTGCCGACCTGGACCCGCTTGGCGGCGTCCTCCAGGATGTACTCGGCCTCGGCGAGCTTCTCCTCCAGCCGGTGGTAGACAGTGTCGAGGTGCTGCTGCTCACCGGCGATCTCGCGCTCGCGGACGCTCTCGTGGTCGGCGGTGGGGGTGGTGTCCGTGTTGCTCTGCATGGCCTCGGGGGTTGCGACGGAATCCGGCTCCGGAAAACGAGCGGACGGATGATCCTACGCCCGGGCGCGCGCCCGCGCCTCACCGGGATCGCGGAAAACCCGAAGGCCGCCCCCCGCTCGGAGCGGTGGACGGCCTTCGGTGTGAACATGGGGTGGTGGAGATGCCGGGAATCGAACCCGGGTCCAGTGGAGTCAATTCAGGGCTTCTCCGAGCGCAGTCCGCTGTGCTTTTCTCGGCCCTGGCGGTCACGCGGACAAGCCGCCAACAGGCCCAGCTGCTGTTTGATTTCCCATCCGCCCTCGCAGCCCGGGCGGACGGTTGAGTTCCCTAGATTATGCCAGGGTCCGGGTCGGGAACTCCCCGGTCTGACACCCAAGCGCTGTCGCTGCTAATTAGGCAGCGAGAGCGAACTGCTGGGAATCGCGCTTAGAGTTGGCGATTATTTTTTTGCGACACGTGGTTAACGAGATCATTGCCGCGTTCCTCGGCTCGCTTCCCCTGTTTCAACATCCCCTGTCGAAACCGATCATCCCCATGTTTTTTTGAGAAACAGCTCGGACGGTGACCGTCCGTGGTGCTTGCGCCATAGTACGCGAGGCGACGGGCGAGGGTCCAGCGGATTAACGCTGGCGCCGCCGGGCCGCCGCCACCGCGCGGGCCGCCTCGCGGGTGTCCTGCTTCTCGCGGAGCGTCTGGCGCTTGTCGTACAACTTCTTGCCGACCGCGAGTGCCAGCTCGAGCTTCACCCGGCCGTCCTTGAAGTACAGCGAGAGCGGGACCAGGGTGTGGCCGGCGTCCCGGACCTTGGTCTCGATCTTGCGGATCTCCAGCTTGTGCAGCAGCAGCTTGCGCTTGCGCCGGGCCGCGTGGTTGGTCCACGTCCCCTGGGTGTACTCGGGGATGAAGACGTTGTCGATCCACGCCTCGTGGTTCTGGATGTAGGCGTAGCCGTCGACCAGGTTGGCCCGCCCCTCGCGCAGTGACTTCACCTCGGTGCCGGTGAGCACGAGGCCGCACTCGTAGGTGTCGAGGATCGTGTACTCGTGTCGCGCCTTCTTGTTCTGCGCGATCAGCTTCTGTCCGGTTTCCTTTGCCATAGCGCGGTCATTCTCGCACCCCGGCGGCCCGTCGGGCAGCTGCTTTAGGTCCGGGCACCCCCGGTCCGGCGCGGGAGCGGGCGTTCCGGCGCGGGCACCCGGTGCGCCAGGGCCCGGGCGCCGGGCCCGGTGCGCTAGGCCCGGGTGCCGAGCCCGGCGAGGACGCGCTGGGCGAGCGCGTCCGCGTCCTGGCCGGCGGCGGCCGGGACGTCCGGGGTGAGACCGGTGCCGTCCAGCGAGCGGCCGGCCGGCGTGTAGTAGCGGCCGACGGTCATCTCCAGCACGGCGCCGTCGGCGAGCCTGCTGGGCTGCTGGACGGTGCCCTTGCCGAAGGTCCGGGAGCCCACCACCACGGCCCGGCTGCGGTCCTGGAGGGCGCCGGCGAGCAGCTCGGCGGCGCTCATCGTGCCGCCGTCCACCAGCACCACCAGCGGGGTGCGCTGGTCCCCGCCCGGCGGCGCGGTCAACTCCCGCTTGCCGCCGCGTTCCTGGTACGAGCCGACGGCGCCGCCGTCCAGGAAGATCCCGGCGGTGCCGACCGCCTCGTCCACCAACCCGCCGGAGTTGCCGCGCAGATCGAGCACCACGCCGGTGTGCGGGGTGCGCAGCGCGTTCCGCACCTGCTCGGCCACGCCGCTGGTGAAGGCCCGGACGGTGATCCGCAGGTTCCCCTTGTCCAGGCGTTCGGCGGTGACCTGCTGGCTGTCCAGCAGCACGCGCCGCAGCCGCAGTTCGCGCTCCTGCCCGTCGCCCCGCCGGACGGCCAGGGTCACCTCGGAGCCGGCCCTGCGTTCGCCGCCCTGCCCGCGCAGCCGGGCGACCACCTCGGTGACGGGCAGGCGGTCGGCCTGGTCCCCGTCGATCCGCAGCAGCCGGTCGCCGGGGGCGATCCCGGCCTCGGCGGCCGGTCCGGACGGGGTGACCTGGGACACCTCGGTGACGCCGTCCTCGCCCCGGCCGACCGAGAGGCCGACGCCCGGGTAGCGGCCGTCCAGGCCCTGGCTGAACTCGGCGTACTCCTGGGCGCTGTAGTACGCGCCCCAGCGGTCGCCGCCGGCCGCGAGCAGGTGCTCGGCCTGCTGCTCGGACAGCGCGGCGCCGGCCGGGTCCGCGGGGAGCCCGGCGGGCCCGGCCGGGGCGAGGTCGGCGGAGGCCCGGTGCGGGGGCGCGCTCGGGTCGCCCCAGGCTCCGGTGGCGGCGCCGGCGATCAGCACGGCACCGAACACCAGGCTGAGAGCGGCCACCTGACGTGCCCTGCGCGGAGTTTGCAGCATGCCACCGGAGTGTAGACACAGCCCCGCGCGCGGCGGGCCGGAACGGCGGACCGGGAACGGCGACGGCCCCGGACGGCGCAGTGCCGTGCGGGGCCGAAGGATCCGCCGGGGATCAGACCTTGAGGTACTTGCGCAGGGTGAAGAACGCCGCGATGCCGGCCATGCCCATGCCCACCACGATCAGCAGCGGGATCACCGCGAGCACCGAGCTGAGGCCGATGAAGTGGATGAACTGCACCCGGTCGGCCAGCCAGTGCTGGACGAAGAAGTGCCCGCCGAGCAGCAGTCCCGAGGCCATCACCGCGCCGAGCAGCGCGGCGAACGCGGCCTCGGCGATGAACGGCATCTGGACGTAGAAGTTCGAGGCACCGACCAGGCGCATGATGCCGGTCTCGCGCCGCCTGCTGAACGCCGAGACCCGGACGGTGTTGACGATCAGCAGCAACGCGACGAAGAGCATCAGCACCATGATCACGAAGGCTGCCGTCTGGAGGCCGTTGAGCAGGCCGAACAGGTTCTCCAGGATCTTCCGCTGGTCCTCCACCGACTTGACGCCGGGCTTCCCCGCGAAGGCGCTCTGGATGACGTCGTACTTGGTCGGGTCGTTGAGCTTGACCCGCCAGGACTGCGGCATCGCGTCGGCGCCGAGCACGGAGATGAGCGGGTTGTCCGGGTTCATCTCCTTCCAGTGCTTGTACGCGTCCGCGGAGCTCTCGTACGTCGAGGACTGGACCACCGAACTCATCTTGTCCAGCTGGTCCTTGATGTCCTGGACCTGCTGGTCGGTGGCCGCGCCCTTGTCGCACTGCGGCGAGTTGCGGGCGTCCGCCTTGGTGCAGAAGTAGATGCTCACCTCGACCTTGTCGTACCAGTACCCCTTCATGGAGTTCACCTGGTCGCGGACCAGGAGCGAGGAACCGGCGAGGGCGAGGGAGAGCGCGACACTGACCACGACCGCGATGGTCATGGTCAGGTTGCGTCGGAGACCCACACCGATCTCCGACAGGACGAACTGGGCACGCATGCGGGAAACAACTCCAGGGTCGGTACTGCTCGGTCTGGCGGGTCGGGCCGGCGGCCCCACGGGTCAGCGCTGGTGGGTCAGTGCTGGTACCCGTAGACGCCGCGGGCCTGGTCGCGGACGAGCAGCCCCTTGTCGAGCTCGATGACCCGCTTGCGCATCTGGTCGACGATGGCCTGGTCGTGGGTCGCCATCAGCACCGTGGTGCCGGTGCGGTTGATGCGGTCGAGCAGCTTCATGATGCCGACCGAGTTCTGCGGGTCGAGGTTGCCGGTGGGCTCGTCCGCGATGAGCAGCATCGGACGGTTCACGAAGGCCCGGGCGATCGCCACGCGCTGCTGCTCACCACCGGACAGCTCGCCCGGCATGCGGTCCTCCTTGCCGCCGAGGCCGACCAGCTCCAGCACCTCGGGCACCACCTTGGCGATGGCGCTCTTCGGCTTGCCGATCACCTCGAGGGCGAAGGCGACGTTCTGCGAGACCGTCTTGTTCGGCAGCAGGCGGAAGTCCTGGAAGACGGTGCCCAGCTGGCGGCGCATGTGCGGCACCTTCCAGTTGGACAGCTTGCCGAGGTCCTTGCCCAGCACGTGCACCGAACCGGTGCTCGGGCGCTCCTCGCGCAGGCACAGGCGCAGGAAGGTGGACTTCCCCGAGCCGGACGAGCCGACCAGGAAGACGAACTCACCCTTCTCGATCTCCAGCGAGACGTTGTCCAGGGCGGGACGGTTCTGCTTGGGATAGGTCTTGGAGACGTTGTCGAATCTGATCACGGCTGCATCACGGAGGCCATCCTAGGCGGCGCCAGTCCTCGGTCGGTCCACCCCGGAGGCCCGGTCCGGGGGCGGGCGAAGGGAGCGCGGAGGGCCGCTCCCGGTCTGGGACCATACGCGAACCGGCGACCGGCCCGCAGGGTCGGCCCAGGACGCCGGTCGGAACCTGGGGGACAATGTCCGGTTATGCCCCGAATATTGCGAGCCATCTCACAGCCCGGGAGCCGGAACCGCCAGAACCTGGCAGAGTGGAGGAGGCGACCGCGTTCGGCCGCTCCCCCGTACAGGGCAGGAAAGGGAACCAAAGCCCCGTCCGGTGCGTTGGCTGTAGCAGCGAGGAGGAGATCGCATGACGTGCGACCATCTGGTGTGCGCCAACTGCAACGGCCGCGTCAGCGACGGGCGTTGCCCGGTGTGCCGCGCCAACCGGGCCCGGCTGCAGGAGCAGCAGGGGCCGTTCGCCGCGCTCTCCCCCGCGATGCTGCTGGCCCTGCTGGCCGGCCTGCTCGCGGTGGCTCTGATCGCACGGCAGGCGCTGGCCTAGAGGCCCGAGCCCGGTCCGCCGGGAACGGCGAAGGCCCCCGACCGCTCTGGTCGGGGGCCTTCTCCGTGCGTGTCCGGTCGCTTACTCCGCGCTGGTCTCGCGCTGCTTGCGCCAGCGGATCCCCGCCTCGATGAAGCCGTCGATGTCGCCGTCCAGCACGGCCTGCGGGTTGCCGGCCTCGTACGCGGTGCGGACGTCCTTGACCATCTGGTACGGGTGCAGCACGTAGGAGCGCATCTGGTTGCCCCAGGAGCTGCCGCTGTCCTTCAGCGCGTCCATCGCCGCCTTCTCCTCCTGGCGGCGCCGCTCGAGCAGCTTCGCCTGGAGGACGTTCATCGCGGACGCCTTGTTCTGGATCTGCGAGCGCTCGTTCTGGCAGGAGACCACGATGCCGGTCGGGATGTGGGTGATGCGCACCGCCGAGTCGGTGGTGTTGACGCCCTGGCCGCCGGGGCCGGAGGCGCGGTAGACGTCCACCCGCAGGTCCCCCTCGTCGATGTCGACGTGGTCGGACTGCTCGACGACCGGGAGCACCTCGACCCCGGCGAAGGAGGTCTGCCGGCGGCCCTGGTTGTCGAACGGCGAGATGCGGACCAGACGGTGGGTGCCCTGCTCGACCGAGAGGGTGCCGTAGGCGTACGGCGCCTTCACGGTGAAGGTCGCGGACTTGATGCCGGCCTCTTCGGCGTACGAGGTGTCGTACACCTCGGTGGGGTACCCGTGCCGCTCGGCCCAGCGCAGGTACATGCGCATCAGCTGCTCGGCAAAGTCGGCGGCGTCGACGCCACCGGCCTCGGCACGGATGTTGATCAGCGCCTCGCGGGCGTCGTACTCGCCGGACAGGAGGGTGCGGACCTCCAGTTCCTCGACCGCCTTCTGGAGCGCGACGAGCTCGGACTCGGCCTCGGCGCGGGTGTCCGCGTCGTTCTCGGCCTCGGCCAGCTCGAACAGCACTCCCAGGTCGTCGATGCGGCTGCGCAGGCCCTCGACCCGGCGCAGTTCGCCCTGGAGGAAGGAGAGCCGGCTGGTCACCTTCTGCGCGTTCGCGACGTCGTCCCACAGGGTGGGGGCGGCTGCCTCCTCCTCCAGGACCGCGATGTCGGCCCGGATCTTGTCCAGGTCGAGGACGGCCTCGATCGACCCCATGGTCGTATCGAGGTTCTTGAGCTCTTCGGAAGGATCGACGGCTGCCACGCCCCCAGCGTAATGGTTCCGGGGGTGGTCATGACGACACCCCCGGTTCCCACGGGGCTACGGCGCCCGCGGGGCGGTGGCGTGGACGGCCGGGCGGGCCGGGTGGCCGCCCGACGGCTCGGTGGCCGCGAAGGCCGTCCAGGCCGCGGCGGCGCCCGCCAGCAGCAGGACGGTCGCCAGCACCACGGCGAGCAGCCTGCGGCGGCGCAGCAGTGCCTGGCGGTCCCGGCGGTGCCCCGGGGCGGCGCGTTGGGCGCGGGACTCGGCGGCGTACGCGGCCAGCTCCTCGGCCGAGGGGCGGCGCAGGCTGGTGTGGGTGTCGCGGGTGGAGTCCGGGGCGGCGCCGGGCACCAGCGGGACGGCGGGGCCGCGTCGGCGCTTGTGGACGCCCGGGCCGGCGTCGACCTCGGCGTAGACGGCCTCGCCGGGGCTCAGCTGCTCCTCGGCCGGGGCGCGGCCCTGGGAGGGCACCGCCAGCGCCGGCAGGCCGGCCAGCGAGGGCAGCTGCTCGCGCAGCCGGGCCGCCAGCTCGGCGGCGCGCAGCCGGGACGCGGGGGCCTTGGCCAGGCACTCGGAGATGATCCGCCACAGCCCGTCCGGCAGGCCGGGGATCGGCGGCACCTGCTCGGTGACGTGCCGGCGCAGCACCGCGCCGGTGTGGCCGCCGCCGAACGGGGTGAAGCCGGCCAGCAGCTCGTAGAGCACGGTGGCGAGCGCGTAGATGTCGACGGCGGCGCGCGGCTCCAGGCCCTCGATGATCTCGGGGGCGAGGTAGTCGGGGGTGCCGATGATCCGGGTGGCGCGGGTCCGGCGCGGGGCGTCGACCAGCCGGGCGACCCCGAAGTCGGTGAGCTTGGCGCGCGGGGCGCCACCGGGGCCAGGGGCGGCGGCGAGGTCGAGCAGGACGTTCTCCGGCTTGACGTCACGGTGGACGATCCCGGCGGCGTGCGCGGCGGCCAGGCCGTCGGCGACGTCGGCGATGATCGAGGCCGCGGTCTGCGGGGGCAGGGCGCCGTCCCGTTCGAGCCGGGAGCGCAGGTCGGTGCCCTGGACCAGTTCCATCACCAGCGCGAGGTCGCTGCCGTCCACCACCATGTCGCGCACACCGACCACCCGGGGGTGGTCCAGGCTGGTCAGCGCGGTGCGCTCCTGGACGAAGCGGCCGACCAGCACCTGGTCGGCGGCGAGGTCCTCGCGCAGCAGTTTGACCGCCACCGGGCCGTCCGGCCCCTCACCGAGCCAGACCGTCCCGGCCGAACCCCGGCCGATCACCTGGTGGACGGTGTACCGGCTGCCGATCTTGCGTGCCAATGCTGCTCCGTGGGCGGCGCGGGAGCGCTCCGGGGGTCCGGGCGCGCTCGGTGGGGCGGGACAACAGCGACCAACCTACGCGCCCCGACCCCCTGCGCGGGCCGCCTGAGGGCCCCGGGGCGGGACTCCGGGGCGGGAAATCTCGTGAATTGTCGACAAAGCGTCAATCCCGTGCCCCCGGAGGCGATCCGCCGCTACGTGCCGACGACCCGGTTCACCCAGTCCCGCGCCGAGTCGAACCAGCCCACGACGTTGTCCCAGTAGTGCGGCAGCGGGGTGAAGTTCCACAGCGCCACGGCGGCCACGCCCAGCACCAGCAGCACCATCAGGCAGCCCTTGAGGCAGCCGAGGCCCGGGATGTACATCCGGTTGCGGCTGCGCGGACGGCGCTCGCGCGGCGGCGCCGGCTCGCGGCGGGGCGGTGCGGGCGGCTCCTCCCGCCGCCGCGGGGGCTCCTCCCGGTACTGCGGTGCGGGCGGCTCCGTCCGGCGCGGCGCCGGGGCGGGCGGGGGCGGCGGGTAGCCGCCCTGCGGCTGGCCGTACCCGGACGCGGGCCGGTGGTACCCGCCCTGCCCACCGGGGGCGCCCTGGCCGTTCTGGCCGCCGTGGCCCGCCTGGCCGGGCCGGCCGGCCTGGTAGGGCGGCGGGGCGACCGGCGGGCGCTGGGCGTAGCCGGGCGGCGGGCCCTGGCGGCGCTGGTCCGGCTGGTAGCCGCCCGGCTGCTGCGGCTGGTAGCCGGGCGCGCCCGGACCGCCGTGGCCCCCCGGGCCGGCCTGGTAGGGCGGCGGGGCGACCTGCGGGTCCTCGAAGTCCTCCGGTCCGAAGTAGCCGACCTGGGTCTGCTGGTTGCGGTCGCGCGCCGCGCGCAGCTGGGTCTGCCAGGGGTGCGGCGTCTCCTCCTGCGGCGCGGGAGGCACCGCCGGCGGGGGCGGTGGCACCGCGGTGGGCGGCATCACCCGGGTGCGGTCGTCGGAGCCGTACGGGGGCGCGGGCGGCGGCTGGGTGCCCATCACCCGGGTCGCCCCCGCCGGGTCGTACTGCGGGGTGCCCGGGGTGGACGGCAGCACCTGGGTGCGGTCGTCGGTGCCGGCCGGGGCGCCGGGCGCGACGGGGTGGCCGGCCGGCGCGGTGCCGGGGACGGCGGTCGGCTGCGGGTCGGGCAGCAGCAGGGCGCCGACCGCGAGCGCCTCGTCCACCGCCGCCGGGGAGGCGTGCACGCCCACCCCGGCCGCGACCACCCGCAGGGCGCGGGCCAGCGAGGTGGCGCTCGGCCGCTGGGCCGGGTCCTTGCGCAGGCAGCGCTCGATCACCGTCCAGAGCGGCTCCGGCATCGTGCTGGGCCGCTGCGGCTCCTGCGCCAGGTGGGCCTGGAGGACGGCCAGCGCGCTGTCGCCCTGGAACGGCTGGCGGCCGGTGACCAGTTCGTACAGCATGATTCCGGCGCCGTAGACGTCCACCGCGGAGGTCTGCGGGCGGCCGTCGGCGGATTCCGGGGCGACGTACGCGGGGGTGCCGACGAACTCGTGGGTGCGGGTGACGCCCGGGGAGTCGGCGAGCCGGGCGATGCCGAAGTCGGTCAGCATCGGGTGCATCCGCTCGACGCCGTCCACAAGGGTGGAGGCGAGCAGCACGTTGGCCGGCTTGAGGTCGCGGTGGACGATCCCGTCCGCGTGGCTGGCCGCGAGGGCGTCCGCGACCTGGGCCATCAGCAGGGCGGCCGCGATCGGGCTGAACGGGCCGTTGGCGCGCAGGTAGCGGGCCAGGTCCGGGCCCTCGACGAGGTCCATCACCAGGGCCAGCAGGTCGCCCTCGACCACCAGGTCGCGGACCCGGACGATGTTCGGGTGGGTCAGCCGCAGCAGCAGCGAGCGCTCGCGCAGGAAGCGCATCACGACGTCCGGGTCGGCCGCCAGCTCCTCGCGCAGCACCTTGATCGCCACCTGCTGCCCGGGCGCGCTGCCCGGCACCTGGGCGTCCGGGCGCACCTGGCCGCGCCAGACGGTCCCGGTGGCGCCCCGGCCCAGGGTCTCCTCAAGCAGATACTTGCTGCCGACTGGCCGCACCTGTCGCACTCCTCGCCGTGCCGCCCGCGCGGGGCGCTCCTCCGCCGGTGCGGTGAGCCTGCCGGGCCCGTGTTTGCGGCCACTCTAACGGTGTCCGTTCAGGATTTCGGGGTGACCGGCTGGCCGTCGAGCAGGGTTGGGGGACATCCCCTAGGGGACTGCCCGGAGCCGCCCCGAGCAGCAGGTCGGAGCCGCCCCGAGGGGCTGGTCGGAGCCGCTCGGCGGGGTCCGCGGCGGCGCCGCCACGGCGGCGGTTGACCTGACTCTCCGTCGCCTCCACCATGGCGATGATCGCAAGATCGTCAAATCCGGTACCGTGCGCGGACTGTCCGCGCCGGATGGCAGGATGGACACTCGCCACTCGTGTGGCCCAAAGGGTCGCCGCGACCGCCCGGCGCGAGCGCGACGGCACCGGCAGCGGTACCAGGCATCACACCAGCAGAAGGGACCCGCGGGCGAGATGCAGATCCGGCTGACCGTCCTCCGACCGCGCAGCGGCCCGGCCGCCGCCGGCTCCGCCATCCCCTACGTGGACGTGCTGGTCACCGCGCCCGTCGGCACCGCGCTCGGCGCCATCGCGGGCGCGCTCGCCGGTGCCGTGGGCGTGCGCGGGCCGCGGGCCGCCACCCACGTGCACCTCTACGCCGGGGCGCACCGGGTGGACGAACACACCCTGCTCGGCCACCCCCCGCTGCTCGACGGCGCCGTCCTCAGCCTCAACGAGCCCGACCCGACCGCCGACGACGCCGACGACACCCCCGCCGCCGCCGAGCTGCGGGTGGTCGGCGGTCCGGACGCCGGCGGCGTGCACCGGCTGCACGGCCGGGAGATCCGGATCGGCCGCTCCGGCGAGGCCGACGTCCCGCTCGACGATCCGGACGTCTCCCGGCTGCACCTGGCCCTGCACCTCGGCGAGGACGGCCGGATCGCCGTCCGGGACCTCGGCTCCACCAACGGCACCACCCTGGACGGCCGGATCGTCCCGCCCGGCCCGGTCGAGGCCGCCGTCCCGCTGGATCCGGGCGCCCTGCTGCGGATCGGCGAGTCCACCCTGCAGCTCCTCGACCCGGCCGGCGAGCCCGTCCGCGCCGCCCTGCCCGACGGCCACGGCCACCTCCAGCTCGCCGCCCCCGGCCCGGTCCGCCCCGCGCCGCCCGTCGTCGAGCCGCCCACCGCTCCCGAGCCCGCCCAGGCCCGCGGCCGCGGCCTGTTCTCGCTGCTGCCCGGCCGCGCCGCCGAACCGCCCGAGGAGAGCGCCGAACGCCACCACACCGCGGTACGGCTGCGCCAGGCCGCCGCCCAGCGGGATCGCTGGCCCGACCTCGCCACCGTGCTGCTCAACGCCCTCGGCCCGGGCCCCCGGCTCTGGGAACGCGGCCCCGGCCACCCTGACGCGCTCACCCTGCGGCTGGGCACCGCCGACCGCCCCGGCGGCCCCGGAACGGCGCCCGGCACCGTGCTCCCCGCCGTCCCGGTCACCCTCGACCTGCAGACCGCCGGCAGCCTCGGCCTCAGCGGCCCCCGCGAACGCCTGGACGCGCTCACCCGGGCCGTCGTCGCCCAGCTCGCCGCCCTGCACCCGCCGAGCGGGCTGAGCCTGGTCGTGGTCGACGCCGACCCGGGCCGCGCCCCCGAGGAGCGCGTCGACACCTGGGCCTGGGCCCTGTGGCTGCCCCACCTGCGCCCCGCCGACGGCCAGGACTGCCGGCTGCTGCTCGGCCTCGACGACGAGCAGGCCACCGCCCGGCTCGCCGAACTCACCGCCCGGCTCAGCGGCCCGAGCGGCGTCGGCGGCCACCCCGCCACCGTCGTCGTGGTGGACGGCCGCCCGGCCACCGAGAGCGCCCGCCAGGCACTCGACCTGCTGCTGCGCCAGGGCCCGGCGGTCGGCATCTTCCCGCTCTGCCTCGCCGAGCAGCCCGAACTGCTGCCCCGCGGCCTCGGCGCCACCGCGCTGATCACCGGCGAGGTCGGCACCCACCTCTCCATCGACCGCCCGGTCGCCCGCGGCCGGGAGACCCTGCACGAGGTCTCGCTGGACGCCGTCTCGGACGTCTGGGCCGAACGGCTGGCCCGCGCCCTCGCCCCGCTGCGCGAGGCGGCGCCGACCGCCCGGGGACCGCTGCCGGACGCGCTGCGGCTGCTCGACCTGCTCCAGCTCGACACCGTCACCCCGGCCAAGCTGTCCGCGCGGTGGGCCGCCCACGCCGGAGGCATCGGCGCGGCCACCGCACTGCTCGGCACCACCCGCGACGAGCTGTGCACCCTCGACCTGGCCGACCCGGAGCTCTCCCTCCCCTCCCCCGACCCGGGCGGCCCGCACCTGCTCATCGGTGGCACGCGCGGCTCCGGCAAGACGGAGCTGCTGCGCACCCTGGTCGCCTCGCTCGCCGTCTCCGAGCGGCCCGAGCGCCTGACCGTCACCCTCATCGAGGGCCGGGACGGCGCGGACGGCCAGGACGGGCTGGACGGCTGCACCGAGCTGCCGCACGTCATCGGACGGGTCAACGCCGCCGCCGACCCGCGCGCCGCGCTGCTCGCGGCGGAGGCGCTGGAGGACGAACTCGCCCTGCGCGAGCGGCTCTTCGACGGGCTGGACTTCGCCTCCTGGCACGCGGCCCGCATCCTGGACGGGCACAGCCTGGACGGGCAGGGCCTGGAGGCCCAGGGCCTGGGCGCGGACCGGCCGCAGGTCCCGGTGCCCGCCACGGTCGGCGCCGGCCCGACCGGCGGCCCGCGGATCATCCCGCCGCGCGGCGCCTCCGACCCCCGGCCCGCCGCCCCCACCGGGTCCGACCCCGCCCCGGCCCGGCTGGTCGTCGTCGTCGACGACTACGACGCCCTGCTCTCCCCCACCTCCCCGGCCGGCCGCCCGCTGGCCCGGGCGCTCGCCGCCGTCGCCCGGCGCGGCGGACCGCTGGGCATCCACCTCGCGGTCGCCACCGGCCGTCCGGAGGAGAGCGCGGGCACCGAGGTCGACGAGGCCGCCCTGCTCCGGATCGCCCTGCGCACCGAGGACCCGGCCGACTCCGACCTGCTGATCCACCTGGGTGACGCGGCCGCCCTTCCCGAGGACACCCCCGGTCGCGGCTACCTGCGCCGCCCCGACGGCGGCGTGACGGCCTTCCAGACCGCCCGGATCAGCGGCCGCATCCCGCGCACCGCGACCCTGCGGCCCACCGTCGTCGCGATAGACCCCCTCCAGCTCGGCGCCCCGCCCGCCCGCCGCCCGGTCCGCGAGCTGGGCAACGGCCCCACCGACCTCGCCCTCCTCGCCAGCGCCCTCCAGCGCGCGGCCGCCCGGTAGGGCGGGGTCCGCGACCGGAGGGCGGACCCGCCCGGGCCGGGGCCGCCCCTGCGGCGCGGGCCCGGGTCCGGGCTCCGTCCGGGCCGCCACCGGGACGCGGAAGGGGCCCGCGTCCGAGGACGCGGGCCCCTTCCTGACAGCCGTCCGTCAGCGCATCGAGCCGGTGCGGAGCAGGGTGCGGATGACGCGCATCGCGACGGAGAGGCTGGACAGCTCGTAGTTGTCCGAACCCCTTATGTCGTCGAGGGTCGCCTTGGCGCGGTTCAGCAGGGTGGAGTTGAGCTCCGCCCAGGCGTTGTAGCGCTCCTCGGGGGTGGCGCCCTCGGGACCGCAGGCGAGGATGTCGGCGGTCAGCGCCGCGTGCGCCGCGAAGAGGTCCTCGCGGATCGCGGCCCGGGCCATCGACGACCAGCGGTCGGTGCGGGGCAGGTCGATGATGCGGTCGAGCAGGTGCGAGATCTGGAGGCGGTCGCCCAGGTCGTAGTAGAGCTCGGCGACCTCGGCGACGTCCTTGCCCGAGCGGTCCGCGACCTCGGTGATGTCCAGGGTCGGGAAGACCGAGGACAGACCGGCGATCCGGGTGGCCAGGTCCTCCGGCACGCCGGCGGAGACGAGCTCGTTGTGGACGGACTCGAACCAGGCCAGGTCCTCGCCGCGCAGCGGCTTGGGCAGCGAGCCCCAGACCTGGTTGACCCGGTCGTGGAAGAACTCGATGGTGCCGGCGATGTCGAGCGGCTGGCGGCGGTTGTTGAGCATCCACCGGGTGGCGCGCTCGACCAGGCGGCGCGAGTGCAGCCGCATCTTGGTCTGGGTCCGGGCCGGGACCTTGTTGTCCAGGCCCTCGATCTCGTCCCAGATCTGCTCCAGGCCGAAGACGGCCCGCGCGGCGGCGTGCGTCCGGGCGATCTCCTCGTACGTCGCGCCGGTCTCCTCCTTCAGGCGGAAGGCGAAGGTGCAGCCACCGCGGTTGATCGTGTCGTTGACGATCAGCGTGGTGATGATCTCGCGGCGCAGCGCGTGGTTGTCGATCGCGTCCGGGAACTTCGCCCGCAGCGCACTCGGGAAGTACTCGTGCAGCGCGGTGCGGAAGTACGGGTCGTCCGGCAGGTCGGTGGCGAGCAGCTCGTCGGCCAGGATGATCTTGGTGTAGGCGAGCAGGACGGACATCTCGGGCTGGGAGAGCCCGCGGCCGTTCTGCTGGCGCTCGCGGATCTGCCGCTCGGTGGGCAGGAACTCCAGGGCCCGGTCGAGCCGGCCGGCCGCCTCGAAGCGGTTGATCATCCGCGCGTGGACGTTGACCATGCTGTGCGCCTGGGCGACGGCGTTGGCCAGCACCACGTTCTGTGCGTAGTTGTTGCGCAGCACCAGGCGGCCGACCTCGTCGGTCATCTCAGCGAGCAGGGTGTTGCGCTGCTTGACCGTCATGTCGCCCTCGGCGACGACCTGGTTGAGCAGGATCTTGATGTTGACCTCGTGGTCCGAGGTGTCCACGCCGGCCGAGTTGTCGATGGCGTCGGTGTTGATCCAGCCGCCGGTGCCCTCGGGGCCGCCGGAGGCGGCGTACTCGATGCGGCCGAGCTGGGTGCAGCCGAGGTTGCCGCCCTCGCCGATGACCCGGGCGCGGACCTGCTCGCCGTTGACGCGGATGGCGTCGTTGGCCTTGTCGCCGACCTCGGCGTTGGTCTCGCCGGAGGCCTTGACGTAGGTGCCGATGCCGCCGTTCCAGAACAGGTCGACCGGCGCCTGGAGGATCGCCTTCATCAGCTCGGCCGGGGTCAGCCGGCTCTCCTGGACGCCCAGGGCGGCCCGCACCTGTGCGCTGAGCTGGATCGACTTTGCGCTGCGGGGGAAGACCCCGCCGCCGGCCGAGATCAGCGACTTGTCGTAGTCGTCCCAGGAGCTGCGGGGCAGCTCGAAGAGGCGGCGGCGCTCGGCGTAGGAGACCGCCGCGTCCGGGTTCGGGTCGAGGAAGATGTGGCGGTGGTCGAACGCGGCGACCAGCCGGATGTGCTCGCTGAGCAGCATGCCGTTGCCGAAGACGTCTCCGGACATGTCGCCGATGCCGATGACGGTGAAGTCCTCGGTCTGGGTGTCGACGCCGAGCTCGCGGAAGTTGCGCTTGACCGACTCCCAGGCGCCGCGGGCGGTGATGCCCATGCCCTTGTGGTCGTAGCCGGCCGAGCCGCCGGAGGCGAAGGCGTCGCCCAGCCAGAAGCCGTACGACTCGGCGACCCCGTTGGCGATGTCGGAGAAGGTCGCGGTGCCCTTGTCGGCGGCGACGACCAGGTAGGTGTCGTCCTCGTCGTGGCGGACCACGTCGGCGGGGTGGACGACCGCGCCGGCCACCAGGTTGTCGGTGATGTCCAGCAGCGCCGAGATGAAGGTCTTGTAGGACGCGATGCCCTCCGCCAGCCAGGCGTCGCGGTCCACCGACGGATCCGGCAGCTGCTTGGCGACGAAGCCGCCCTTGGCACCGACCGGGACGATCACGGTGTTCTTGACCATCTGGGCCTTGACCAGGCCGAGGATCTCGGTGCGGAAGTCCTCGCGCCGGTCGGACCAGCGCAGACCGCCGCGGGCGACCTTGCCGAAGCGCAGGTGCACGCCCTCGACCTGCGGCGAGTACACCCAGATCTCGAACGCCGGGCGCGGGGCCGGCAGGTCCGGGATGGCCTTCGGGTCGAACTTCATCGACACGTAGGAGTGCCACTCGCCGGAGGCGTCGTGCTGGAAGAAGTTGGTCCGCAGGGTCGCCTTGATGAGGTGGAGGAAGGAGCGCAGGATGCGGTCCTCGTCCAGCGAGACGACCTCGTCGAGCGCGCCGGCCAGCTCCTCCAGGATGCCCTCGGTCAGCTCGGCGGCACCCAGCTGGTGGCTCGGGCTCAGCCGGGCCTCGAACAGGTTGACCAGCAGGCGGGTGGTGTGGGTGTTGTTGCGGAGCGCGTCCTCCATGTAGTCCTGGGAGAACGTGGAGCCCGCCTGGCGCAGGTACTTGGCGTACGCGCGGAGCACCATCGCCTGGCGCCAGGTCAGCCCGGCGGTCAGCACCAGCTCGTTGAAGCCGTCGTTCTCGGCCTTGCCCGTCCAGGTGGCCGCGAAGGTGTCCTGGAAGCGCTCGCGGGCCTCGTCGGTGAGCTCGGTGGCCTGGTGCAGCTTGAGGCCGAAGTCGTACACCCACGCGGTGGTGCCGTCGGAGCGGCGCAGCGCGTACGGGTGCTCGTCCAGCACCTCGACGCCCAGGCGCTGGAGCACCGGCAGGACCTCGGTGAGCGAGATCGGGCCGCCGACCCGGTAGATCTTGAAGCGGCGCTCGTCGTCGCCGGCCCCGACGGGCTGGTACAGGTTCAGGCGGAAGTCGCCGTCGCCGTGCAGCGCCTCGATCTGCTTGATGTCGGTCACGGCGGTGCGCGGCGGGAAGTCGGCGCGGTAGCCGTCGGGGAAGGCGTTGGCGTACTTGTGGCCGAGCTCGGCGGCCTTCTCCTCGCCCAGTTCGAGGTGCAGCTGCTCGTGGAAGCCGTCCATCCAGAACCGCGCGGCCTCGGCGAGGCGGTTCTCGATCCGCTCGATGTCCGTGTCGGTGAGCCGGGGCAGTTCGGTGCCCGGGGCGACCCGGACCACGAAGTGCAGGCGGGTCAGCACCGACTCGGTGGCGTACACCGTGTAGTCGATGGTGGCGCCGTTCAGCTCTTCCTTGAGGATGTCGGTGAGCAGCAGCCGGATGCGCGTGGTGTAGCGGTCGCGCGGCAGGTAGATGAAGGCGGAGAAGTAGCGCCCGTACTCGTCCTGGCGCAGGAAGAGGCGCAGCTTACGGCGCTCCTGCAGGTAGAGCACGCTGGTGGCGATGGAGAGCAGTTCGGCGGCCGAGGTCTGGAAGATCTCGTCGCGCGGGAACGTCTCCATGATCTGCAGCAGGTCGCGGCCGTCGTGGCTCTCGCTGGAGAAGCCGGAGCTGTCCAGGACCTCCTGGACCTTGCGGCGCACGACCGGGATGCGGGTGACCGACTCGGTGTAGGCGGCGGAGGAGAACAGACCGAGGAAGCGGCGCTCGCCGATCGGCTCGCCGGCGGCGTTGAACTTCTTGACGCCGACGTAGTCCAGGTAGGCCGGGCGGTGCACGGTGGCGCGGCTGTTGGCCTTGGTCAGGACGAGGAGCTTCTTCTCGTGGGCCTTGGCCCGCACCGGCGCGGAGAGGCGGCCGAAGGCGTCGGAGACCGCGTGGTGGCTGTCGTCGTGGCCGTGCGGGTCGGCGCGCAGGATGCCGAGGCCGGTCCCGGCGACGGCCTTGAGGACCTCCTCGCCCTCGTGCTCGACCAGGTCGTACTCGCGGTAGCCGAGGAAGGTGAAGTGGTCGTCGGCGAGCCAGCGCATCAGCTCCCAGGCCTCGCCGACCTCCTGCTCGGGCAGGCCCGTCGGGTGCTCCTCGGCCAGCTCGTCGGCCAGGCGCAGCGCGCTCTCGCGCATCTTGGTCCAGTCCTCGACGACCTCGCGGACGTCGCCGAGCACGCGGCGCAGGTTGGTCTCGATCGAGCGCAGGTCCTCGCGGTCGGTCTCGCGGTCGATCTCGATGTGCATCCACGACTCGACGGTGGCGTCGGCGGGCCACTCGGCACCGGCGGCCTGGCTGCGGGAGCAGGCGTCGACGTCCAGGATCTCCAGCAGCTTGCCGGTGATGTCACGGCGGACGACCAGCTGGGGGTGGATGACGATGTGGATCGCGCGGTCCTGGCGGGACAGCTCGTTGGTGACGGAGTCCACCAGGAACGGCATGTCGTCGGTGACGACCTCGACGACCGTGTGGCCGCAGGACCAGCCGTTCTCCTCGACCGAGGGGGTGTGGACCCGCACCTCGGCGGTGCCCTGGGGGCGCTTGAGGCCCAGGCGGTAGTGGGAGGCGGCCGCCCCGTAGACGTCGACCGGGTCGAGGTCGACCAGGTCCTCGGGCGCGGTGTGGAGGTAGTAGTGGTGCAGGTACGCGGTCAGAGCACCGTTGCTCAGACCCTCCCCCGGCGCCGCTCCCCCTACCTGGCTGTTCTCAGCGGCTGCGGCTGCCTTCTTGAGCAGTTCGGCCTTGGCTGCGTCCAGCTTGGTCTGCATGACTTCTTGGCTCCTGTCGCGCGCCGTTGCGTGACTCGGTGGTGTGTGGATGTACACCGACGGGTCACCGCAATCCTGCCGCACCATCCGACTGAAAGGGGCTCATGGCACGCATGAAGCGCCCTCCCAGCGGGTAGGACGCCTCATTCGTCCTGCAAGCCACCCGACGACGCCAGCCAGCCTAACCGGATCATTCGAAGGTGCACAGGGACAGGGAGGCGCAAACCCGCAGGATGTCGGGTCCGTCCTGGACACCATGTCCAAACCGGAGGGTGATGTTCACTCTCAGCCCATGTGCGGGTATCCGTGGTGGGTCGGCGGCACGAAGGTCTCCTTGATGGCGCGGGCCGAGGTCCAGCGCAGCAGGTTCTGAGCGGCACCGGCCTTGTCGTTGGTCCCCGAGGCCCGGGAGCCGCCGAAGGGCTGCTGGCCGACGACCGCCCCGGTCGGTTTGTCGTTGATGTAGAAGTTCCCGGCGGTGAAGCGCAGCTCCTCCACCGCCTGGGCGATGGCGTAACGATCCTGCGCGATCACCGAGCCGGTCAGGCCGTACGGAGCCCCGGCGTCGATCCGGCCCAGCACGTCCTCCCAGCGGGAGTCCTCGTAGACGTGGATCGCGAGGATGGGGCCGAAGTACTCGGTGCGGAAGATCTCGCCCCGGTGGTCGGAGGAGACCAGGACGGTCGGGCGCACGAACCAGCCGATCGCGTCGTCGTACTGGCCGCCGGCCGCCAGCTCGACGGTCGGGTCGGCCTTGGCCCGCTCGATGGCCGTGCGGTTCTTCTCGAAGGCCCGGGCGTCGATCAGCGCGCCCATGAAGTTGGACAGGTCGGTGACGTCGCCCACGGTGAGGGCGTCCACCTCGGCCAGGAAGTCGTCCTTGATCCGCAGCCAGAGGCTGCGCGGCAGGTAGGCGCGGGAGAGCGCCGAGCACTTCTGGCCCTGGTACTCGAAGGCGCCGCGGATCATGGCGGTCCTCAGGATCCCCGGGTCGGCCGAGGGGTGGGCCAGCAGGAAGTCCTTGCCACCGGTCTCGCCGACGATCCGCGGGTAGGTGCGGTAGCCGCCGATGTTCACGCCGACGGTCTGCCAGAGCGACTGGAAGGTGGCCGTGGAGCCGGTGAAGTGCAGCCCGGCCAGCGCCGGGTCGGCCAGCGCCACCGGGGAGACCTGCAGCCCGTCGCCGGTGACCAGGTTGATCACCCCGGGCGGCAGGCCGGCCGCCTCCAGCAGCCGCATCAGGTGGTACGCGGCGAGCGTCTGGGTCGGCGCGGGCTTCCACACCACCGTGTTGCCCATCAGGGCGGGGGCGGTCGGCAGGTTGCCGGCGATCGCGGTGAAGTTGAACGGGGTGACCGCGTAGACGAAGCCCTCCAGCGGGCGGTGGTCGACCCGGTTCCACACCCCCGGGGAGGAGACCGGCTGGTCGGCCAGGATCCGCCGGGCGAAGTGGACGTTGAACCGCCAGAAGTCGATCAGCTCGCAGGCGGAGTCGATCTCGGCCTGCTGCACCGTCTTGGACTGGCCGAGCATGGTGGCCGCGTTGAGCGTCTCCCGCCACGGCCCGGCCAGCAGGTCGGCGGCGCGCAGGAAGACCGCCGCCCGGTCGTCGAAGGACAGCGAGCGCCACTGCCGACCGGCCGCCAGCGCCGCGTCCACCGCCGCCCTGGCGTCCTCCCTGGTGGCGTTGCCGAGCACGCCCAGCTTGGCCGCGTGGTGGTGCGGCTGGACGACGTCGATCCGCTCGCCGCCGCCGAAGCGCTGCTCCCCGCCGATGGTCATCGGCAGCGGGACCTGCTCGGCGGCCAGCTCGTCCAGCCTCCGGACCAGCCGCTCGCGCTCCGGGCTGCCGGGCGCGTACGACCGCACCGGCTCGTTGACCGGGGTCGGCACCTCGGTGACTGCGTCGATGGGCATGGCGGCTCCGTCCTGCTGGCTCTGCTGGTGTCAGTCCAGCCTGACCACGGCGGGGCGGATCCGCCCGCCCGGACACGCCAACGGCGGACGTGGCGCCCGCCACGTCGGCGGCCGGCTCGGCGGCGGGGCGCGGCGGGACGGCCGGCTCGGCGGCGGGGGCGCGCCGGGACGGCCGGCGCCGCGAGGGCGCTCAGCGGCTCAGTGGCTCAGCCCACCATCCGGCCCGCCAGCTCGACCGCCTCGGCCAGGCTGTCCACCACCGGGACGCCGACCGGCTCCAGCTTCGCCCGCGCGTGCGAGCCGCCGGTGTAGAGCACCGCGTGGGCGCCCGCGGCCAGCGCCGCCAGGGCGTCGTCCGCCGCGTCGCCGATCAGCACCGTACGGGCCGGATCCACCTGCTCGCCGAGCGCCGCCAGGTGGCGGACCAGGTGCTCCGCCTTCTGCCCGCCGGCCGGCCCGCTCCGGCCGTCCACCCGCAGGAAGTAGCCGGTCAGGCCGAAGGTGTCGACCAGCGGGACCAGCTTGTCGTGCACGTACATCGACAGCAGGGACTGGCTGTGCCCGGCCGCCCTCCAGCCGTCCATCAGCTCGCGCGCGCCCTCCGTCAGCCCGCAGGCCGTACTCAGTTCGCGGTAGCGGGCGTGGAAGGCGTCGTCCAGCTTCAGCCACTCCTCCGCGGAGGGCTCCCGGCCGAGCAGCCGCTGGTAGAACCGGGGGATCGGGATCTCGTACTGCTCGCGGTACTCCTGCAGGCTCATCGGCCCGACGCCGATGGTCGCGAACGCGGCGTTGCTCGCCGCGAGCACCGCTTCCATGTCGTGGAAGAGGGTGCCGTTCCAGTCCCAAACGATGTGTGTGCGCACGGGGTCAAACGGTAACCCGGACGGACGACGCACCGGTAGGACCGGGGTCACTCAGGCCAGCAGCGAGGGGATCTCCTGGGTCGCGTACCAGAGCAGGTCGTGGTCCTCGGCGCCGTCCACGGTGAACTGGGCGTCCTGGTCGCCCGCGTCGGCCGCGGCCACCGCCGCGACCGCGGCCTCGACGTCGGTGACCACCTCGTCGTCGGCGACGTCCGCGTGCACCGCGGCGGCCTTGGCGAGCCGCACCGGGCCGGAGAGCACCACCCGGCCCAGCGAGGCCTGGTCCTGGTACTCGTCGCCGGGGAAGGGCTTCACGGCCGAGTCGGCAACGTCCAGCGCCACCACGACCCGGCGGCGCGGGGCCTGCGGGTCGGCGGCCAGCAGCCGCAGCGACGACTGGGCGGCCCGGTTCAGCGCCGCGTACTCCAGCTCCTCCAGGTCGTCGCTGACGTACCACTCGCGCAGCGCGGGGGTCACCGCGTAGGCCACGGACTGGTCCAGGACACCGCCCTCGTGCGCCGCCGCCAGGCCGGTCAGGGTGGTGGGCACGTACACGCGCATCGGTGGCACTCTCCGGTTCGTCCAGCGGGCTTCGTCCAGCGGCACAGCTTCTCCAGCGCCCCAAGAATAAGCGCCGCCGGGCCCGCCGCGATCAATCCGCAGCCCGGCCCCCTCCCGGCCCCGGCCACGGCTCCGTGCGATCAGCGCGCGGCCCCCAGCACCTCCCGGGCGGTCCGCAGGCCGCTCTCCAGCACCTCCCCCCGGCGGGTCGGATCCATCATGTTCGGGCCCATCACCGCCAGGTCGGCCAGGGTGGGCGCGAGCAGCCGCACCCGCACGCCCTCGGCCCGCAGGAGCGCGGCCTCGCGCAACAGCTGCCGGGTGACGGACCGGCGGTAGCGGCCGAGCAGCTGGGCCAGCACACCGCGCGGGCGCTCCCGGGCCCGCCACTCGCGCAGCGCCGCCGAGGTGCCCCGGCGGGCGGAGCGCTCGGCGCGCGGAGCCGGCCGCAGGGCCATCGGGGCGAGCACGTACACCTCGTCCAGACCTCGGCCGAGCATCAGGTCGGCGTTGGTGGCGGACCAGCAGCCGCCGTCCACGTACGCCGAACCGTTCAACCGGACGGGCACGAACCAGCCCGGGATCGCACAGGAAGCCATCACCGCGTCGGCCACCGCGACGGCCGGGGCGTCCGGATCACCGAAGACCACCCGGCGGCCGCTGCCGTAGTCCACGGCGGCCACCCGCAGCGGCGCGGCGGCCGCGCTCGCCTCCGCCGACCCCGCGGTCGGCCAGCCGCCCGGGCCGAGCAGGCCGCGCACCAGATCACCGACCGACGCCAGCGAGCCCCGGCCGTGCGGCGCCATCGCGGAGACCATGGTCAGCAGCGGGTACTCGCGCGGGTGCCGCACGGCGTCCCGCAGCAGACCCGGCGAGCCGATCCCGGCCCGCGGGCGGGGCGGCAGCGCACCGCCGACCGCCGTGTCGTAGTCGAAGGCGACCCCGGCCAGCGGGCCCTCGGCAATCGGCAGGCCGCGCTGGTGGTCGCGCAGCTGTTCGGGGCGCACCCCGCCGGCCAGCATCGCGGCCAGGATCGCCCCCGCCGAGGTGCCGAGCAGCACGTCCGCCGCGCCCGGCCGCGCTCCGATGGCCTCCTCCACGGCGCACAGCGCACCGACCGTCCAGGCGGCGCCGAGCATCCCGCCGCCGCCCAGCACCAGGCCGCGCCTGGGCGCGCCCTCGGCCGGGGCGGCCGAGGCAGCCGCGGCCGAGGCCGCCGCGGTCGAACCCGCCGCGGCCCGTGTCGTGCTTCCGGCTGTCGTCATCCCGGCCGCCCGTCGTCGTCGGAAACGGGTCCGGCTCCGATGGTGCGCGCGGACGGCCGTACGGCGCAACGGGAGCGCCCGGGCGGGGCCACCACCCGGTCCGCCGACCGGGGCGTCCCCTTTCGGACCGCACGGTGCACCCGCGAGCGTCAACCGGTGCGCCGCCGGAGGGGTCGCCGAGCCCGCTGCCGCATTGGTCAATTCCCCCGGATAGGTGAACTCCGCGCCCGGTTCCGAGCGCCCGCAAACGCGTTGCCGCTCCGCGCCCGGCGGCGCCAGCCTGGACCCGTCCGTACCCGTACCACCTCACCGGGAGCTCCGCATGACCGCCCACCTCAGCGCCCGCTCGACCGCCCGCCCCACCGGCCACCACGCTGCTCGGCCGCACCGCCCGGTCCGCGCCTCCGGCGGCTGCGACCCGGCCGGGCGACGGCCCCGCCGACCGCGAGCCACCTGCCCCGGCGCCGCCGTCACGCCCGAGCACGACCCCCGGGCGCTCGCCGCCCGCTTCGCCCACCAGCTGGTGGAGGTACTCACCGGGGCCCGCCCGTCCGGCCAGCTGATGCGGCACACCAGTCTGGACGGCTACGGGCAGCTCGCCTCGCTGGTCCGGGCCGGGGCGCTGCGCCGCGGCGGCCCCGCCGACCGTCCCCGGCTGGGCCCGGTGCACGACCGGTCGCCCTCGCCCGACGCGGTCGAGGCCTGCGTCCGGGTCGACCTCGGACGGCGGCACCACATGGTCGCCTTCCGGCTGGAGCAGCGCGGCCCGGCCGGGCAGTGGCAGTGCACCGCCGTGGAGGCCCGATGACGGCGGCGGTGGCGACGGCGGTGGCGGAGGTGAGCGGTGCAGCGGTGACGGCCGTGGCAGCGGTGACGGCCGTACCGGCGAGCGCACGGCGCCCGGGAACGGCGCAGGGCGCCGCCCCCGTGCGGGTGCGGCGCCCTGGACGGCGTCCTGGCGGAGCGGGCTCAGACCTTGCGGCGGCGGCCCTTGGCGGACTTGGCGGCCTTGCGGCGCTCGGCGCGGGTCAGCCCGTCGCCCTCGTCCTCCGGCGCCAGGTCCTCGAAGTCGCCCTCGATCACACCGCCGCCGATCTCGTCCGAGGGGGCCGTGTAGTGCAGCCGCTGCGGCTTCGGGGCCTCCAGGCCCTTGGCCTTGATCTCCGGGCGGGCGGCGTCCTTCTCCAGCTTGTCGAGCACCACCTGGGCGTCCTCGACCGGCACCTCCTCGACCTGCTGCTCGACCTGGACCTCCAGGTTGAACAGGTAGCCGACGGACTCCTCCTTGATGCCCTCCATCATCGCGGTGAACATGTCGAAGCCCTCGCGCTGGTACTCGACCAGCGGGTCGCGCTGCGCCATGGCCCGCAGGCCGATGCCCTCCTGGAGGTAGTCCATCTCGTACAGGTGCTCGCGCCAGCGGCGGTCCAGCACCGACAGGACGACCCGGCGCTCCAGCTCGCGCATGATCTCGGAGCCGAGCTGGTCCTCGCGGGCGCCGTACTGCGCCTGGATGTCCTCCTGGATGACCTTGGTCAGGAACTCGGGGGTCAGCCCGGCGCTGCCGCCGGCCTCCTCCTCCAGCTCCTCCAGGTCCAGGGTGATCGGGTACAGCTGCTTGAGCGCGGACCAGAGCTTCTCCAGGTCCCAGTCGTCCTCGAAGCCCTCGCCGGTGGCCGCCTTGACGTAGGCCTCGACGGTGTCGTCCATGAAGTGGCCGACCTGCTCCTGCAGGTCCTCGCCCTCCAGCACGCGGCGGCGCTCGCCGTAGATGACCTCGCGCTGGCGGTTGAGCACCTCGTCGTACTTGAGGACGTTCTTGCGGATCTCGAAGTTCTGCTGCTCGACCTGGGTCTGCGCGGAGGCGATCGCGCGGGTGACCATCTTGGACTCGATCGGCACGTCCTCGGGCACGTTGGCCATCGAGAGCACGCGCTCGACCATGCCAGCCTTGAACAGGCGCATCAGGTCGTCGCCCAGCGACAGGTAGAAGCGGGACTCGCCCGGGTCGCCCTGGCGGCCGGAGCGGCCGCGCAGCTGGTTGTCGATCCGGCGGGACTCGTGCCGCTCGGTACCGAGGACGTAGAGGCCACCGGCCTCCTTGACCTCCTCCTGCTCGGCCTTGACCGCGGCCTTGGCCTTCTCCAGCGCGGCCGGGAACGCGGCCTCGTACTCCTCCGGGGTGTCCGTCGGGGTGATGCCGCGCTGCGCCAGCTCGGCGGCGGCCAGGTGGTCGGCGTTGCCGCCCAGCATGATGTCGGTACCACGACCGGCCATGTTGGTGGCGACGGTGACGGCGCCCTTGCGGCCGGCCTGCGCGACGATCTGCGCCTCGCGCTCGTGGTGCTTGGCGTTCAGCACCTCGTGCGGGATGCCGCGCTTGCGCAGCTCCTGCGACAGGTACTCGGACTTCTCGACCGACACGGTGCCGACCAGCACCGGCTGGCCCTTCTCGTGCTTCTTGGCGATGTCCTCGACCACGGCGGCGAACTTGGCCGGCTCCGACTTGTAGATCATGTCGGGCTGGTCGATGCGCAGCGGCGGCTTGTTGGTCGGGATCGGCACGACGCCGAGCTTGTAGATCTGGTGGAACTCGGCGGCCTCGGTGGTGCCGGTACCGGTCATGCCGGCGAGCTTGTCGTACAGGCGGAAGAAGTTCTGCAGGGTGATGGTGGCCAGGGTCTGGTTCTCGTTCTGGACCTCCACCCCCTCCTTGGCCTCGATCGCCTGGTGCATGCCCTCGTTGTAGCGGCGGCCGGCCAGGATGCGGCCGGTGTGCTCGTCGACGATCATGACTTCGCCGTTCATGACGACGTAGTCCTTGTCCTTCTTGTACAGCTCCTTGGCCTTGATGGCGTTGTTCAGGAAGCCGACCAGCGGGGTGTTCACCGACTCGTAGAGGTTGTCGATGCCGAGGTAGTCCTCGACCCGGGTGACGCCCTCCTCCAGGATGCCGACGGTGCGCTTCTTCTCGTCGACCTCGTAGTCGCGGTCGATCTTCAGGCGCAGCACCAGCTTGGCGAAGTCGGCGTACCACTTGGTCGCCTGGTCGGCCGGGCCGGAGATGATCAGCGGGGTGCGGGCCTCGTCGATGAGGATCGAGTCGACCTCGTCGACGATCGCGAAGTTGTGGCCGCGCTGGACGAGTTCGTCCTTCGACCAGGCCATGTTGTCGCGCAGGTAGTCGAAGCCGAACTCGTTGTTCGTGCCGTACGTGATGTCCATCGAGTACTGCTGCTTGCGCTCGGCGGGCGTCATGTTGGCCAGGATCACGCCGACTTCGAGGCCGAGGAAGCGGTGCACCCGGCCCATCCACTCCGAGTCGCGCTCGGCGAGGTAGTCGTTGACGGTGATCAGGTGGACGCCCTTGCCGGTCAGCGCGTTCAGGTACGCGGGCAGGGTGCCGACGAGGGTCTTGCCCTCACCGGTGCGCATCTCGGCGACGTAGCCGAAGTGCAGGGCCGCGCCGCCCATGAGCTGGACGTCGTAGTGCCGCTGGCCGAGCACGCGCTTGGCGGCCTCGCGGACGGTGGCGAACGCCTCGGGGAGGATGTCGTCCAGGGTCTCGCCGTCGGCGAGCCGCTGCTTGTACTCGTCGGTCAGCGCGCGCAGCTCGGCGTCGGTGAGGTTGACGAAGTCCTCTTCGATGGAGTTGACCTGGGCAGCAATCCGCTGCAGCTTGCGAAGGATCTTGCCTTCGCCGGCGCGCAGGATCTTGTCGAAGACGGACACTTGAGCGGGCTCCTTGCCTGTATTGGCACTGGACGACTGCACGGCGGGTCCACCCCACCGCACGGGCCATCGTATGCGAGGAGTCCAATGCGCCGGGAGGTGCGTCAGCACCGTATTCCCGTGTCACCCGCCCGAGCACATGGCCCGATAGCACCGTCCACCGGGACAAAACGGTCGAGGCGGCCGGGAGTTGGCCGCACATTCGGATGCCCCCATTCCTCATTCGGCGAAATAATCCGCCCATGGAAGAACGCCGCCGAGAACTGCCCGAGCTCATCACCGACCGCCTGGTGCTGCGGGCCCCGCGGGAGTCGGACGTCGACGCGATCTTCGCGGCCTGCCAGGACGAGGAGATCCAGCGCTGGACGGTCGTGCCGGTCCCCTACCGGCGGGAGGACGCGGAGTACTTCGTCCGCACCCTCGCCCCGGAGGGGCTGGCCGACGGCAGCGAGTTCGTCTGGTGCGTGGTCGAGCGCGGCACCGGGCGGCTGGTCGGCACCCAGGCGGTGGTCCGCTTCGCCGCCGATCCGAACACCGCCTCGGTCGGCTGGTGGACGGCCTCGGAGCAGCGCGGCCGCGGTTACACCGTCGAGGCGGCCCGCGCGGTCGCCCGGTGGGCGCTCACCGACCTCGGCCTGCGCCGGCTCCAGTGGCTCGCCTACGTCGGCAACGACGGCTCGCGCGCGGTGGCCGAGCGGGTCGGCTACCGGTACGAGGGCACCCTGCGCTCCTACGCGGACCAGCGCGGCGGCTTCCGCGACTCCTGGGTCGCCTCGCTGCTCCCGTCCGACCTGGACTGAACCGGCCGGGTCCTGCCCCGGAGGCGGGCCCCGGCCGGGGTGGGCGCCCGCGGCTTCCGGGCACGGGCACCGGGCCCCGGCGGCCCGGGCCCGATGTCAGTGCCCCGGACTACGCTCGCCGACATGACCGCCGCAGCCCCCTCCCCCGCTCCCGTCGCCGTCCTGAGCGCCGACGACGCCCGCCGGATCGCCCTGCGCGCCCAGGGCCTGCTGGGCGCACCGGACCGCCGGGCCGGGGTGCGCGGGGTGCTGAGGCACCTGGGCGCCGTCCAGCTGGACACCATCTCGGTCCTCGCCCGCTCGCACGAGCTGGTGCCGTACGCCCGGCTCGGCCCGGTCGGCCGCCCGGCCGTCGAGGCGGCGTACTGGGGCGCGGGCACGAGCTTCGAGTACTGGTCGCACGCGGCCTGCATCCTGCCGATCGAGGAGTGGCCGCTGTTCGCCTTCCGGCGCCGCCGCTACCGCGACCGCGGCCACCTCTGGGGCCACCAGGTGACGCCCGAGACGTACCGCGCCGTGCTCGACAAGCTGCGCGCCGAGGGGCCGTTGACCTCCACCGAGCTCGGCGGGGCGAAGCGGACCGCCGAGTGGTGGGACTGGTCCGACACCAAGATCGCGGTCGAACGGGCGCTCGCCTTCGGCGACGTGGTCTGCACCGAGCGCCGGAGCTGGAAGCGGGTCTACGCACTGGCCGAACAGGCCGTCCCCGACGCCCTGTTCGGCCAGGACCGGTCCGACCGCGAGTGCGTGCGCACGCTGACCGCCCAGGCCGGCGCCGCGCTCGGCGTGGCCACCCGGGCCGACCTGCTGGACTACCACCGGCTGCGCGGCGAGGACTTGGACCCGGTGCTCGCGGACAGCGGGCTGGTCCCGGTCGAGGTGGCCGGCTGGGGCCCGGACGGCGGCCCGGCCGCCGCCTGGGCGGACCCGGCCGCACTGGCCTCGGCCCCGCGCGGGCGCCACCGCACCACGCTGCTCTCGCCGTTCGACTCGCTGATCTGGGACCGTGCCCGCACCGAGCGGATCTTCGGCATGACGCACCGGCTGGAGGCCTACACGCCCCGGCACAAGCGGGTGCACGGCTACTTCGCGATGCCGCTGCTGGCCGGGGGCCGACTGGTCGGCCGGGTCGACCCGGCGCGGGAGGGGCGCACCCTGGTCGCGCGCCAGGTCTCGCTGTCCGGCGAGCGGGGGTCCGGCGCCCGGCACCTCGGGGCGCTGGCCACCGCGCTGCGCGAGGCCGCCGGCTGGGTCGGCTGCGACGCGGTGCGGGTCGAGGCGCTGCACGACGAGCGGCTGCGGCCGGCACTGGAGAAGCTGCTCGCCGCGTAGCGGCGGTCGCCGCCGCCCCGCGGGCCGCCGGCCGGCTCACCCTATCTCGAGGATCTTCTCCCGCATCGCGTACACCACGGCCTCCATCCTGGAGTGCAGTTGGAGCTTCTCCAGGATGTTGCGCACGTGGTTCTTCACGGTGTTCTCGCTGATGAACAGCTCCTTGGCGATCTCCCGGTTGTTCATCCCGGTCGCCACCAGTTTGAGCACCTCCAACTCCCGGTCGGTGAGCCGGGGTGCGGGCACCAGGTCCCGGTCGTCGGAGCGGCGCTGGATCATCGACTTGAACTCGGTGAGCAGCTTGGAGGCCATCGACGGGCTGATCTGCGACTGCCCGTCGGCGACGGCGCGGATCGCGGTGGCGACCTCGTCGGTGGAGATCTCCTTGAGCAGGTAGCCGGTGGCGCCCGCCTTGATCGCCTCGTAGAGGTCGGCCTCCTCGTCGCTTATCGTCAGCATGATGATCTTGGTGCTGGGCGCCACGTCCTTGATCGCCGTGCAGGCCTCGATCCCGCTGCGGCGCGGCATCCGGACGTCCATGAGGATGATGTCGGGCAGCAGGTCGGCGGCCTTCAGCACCGCCTCGGCGCCATCCCCGGCCTCGCCGACGACCTTGATGTCCGGCTCCTCCGCGAGCACGATCTCCAGCCCCCGGCGGAACAGCGCGTGGTCGTCCACCACCAGCACGCGGATCGGCTCACCCCGGTGCGGCGCGTACGCGGGCTCGTCCTCCGGGCCCTGCGGCAGTCCGGCGCCCGGCCCCCCTGCGGGCCCCAGCCCGAAGTGATCCCCCATCCGCTCCTCCCCCTTCGCGGGTCGTCGTGCGCCAATCATTCCACGCTCCACCGCCGCGGCGGTCACCCTCCGCCGCCGATTCGCCCGCAACGGGTGACCCCTCGGCGCGGGGGTGTCCGAGCACTGTTCGAACCCGTCCCGGCCGGGCGTCCGCCCACCGGCCCCGTCTCGGCAGCCGTTCGCCGCAACGACTACGAGGGCGGCCTGCCGGCGGCCCGCTACCTCGGTCTGATCGCCGACGCCGCGGAGAGCGCCGGGGCTCCGGA
>NZ_JBEPAK010000048.1:0-34171 GCF_040298565.1 Kitasatospora sp. NPDC001539
CGAGCGGCGTCAGCCCCGGCACCGGGTCGTAGAACTCCCCGGCCGCGTTCCGCGCCTCGGTCACCCCGTCCGTCACCAGCAGCAGCGTGCAGTCGGGCGGGAAGGCCCGGGTCTGCGGCCGCGGCCGCGCCACACCCAGCACGCCCATCCCGAGCGGCAGCCCCGGGTCGGCCGCGTCCCACCGGCGCACCGGCTGCTCCCCGTCCAGCAGGTACGGCCCGGGGTGGCCGCAGTCCAGGGTGCGCGCCGCCGCCTCCCCCGGCGGGAACTCGACCAGCAGCGCCGTGATGAAGCCCTCCAGTTGCAGTTCCTCGCTCAGCTGGGCGCTCTCCCTGGTCAGCGAGCGCTCCAGCGCGTCCGCGAGCTCGCCGAGGTCCGGAGCGCGGTGCGACTCCTCCCGGAACGCCCCCAGCAGCACCGACACCGCTCCCACCGCGTGCAGCCCCTTGCCCCGCACATCGGCGATCAGCACCCGCACCCCGAACGGAGTCGTCTGCAGCGCGTACGCGTCCCCGCCGATCAGCGCCTCGTCCTGGGCGGCCCGGTAGCAGGCCGCGACCTCCAGCTCCCCCACCCGCCCCGGCGGCTCCGGCAGCACCGCCCGCTGCGCCGCCTCCGCCACCGACCGCACCCGCGCCAGCCGCCGCCCGTGCCGCGCCAGCACCCGGTTCACCCCGACGCCGAGGAGCGCCGTGAACACCGTGTTGCCCAGCTCCAGGTAGCCGGCCGTGGTCCCGATCGTCCCGTCCTGCGAGGACAGCACGATGATGCCCACCACGTTCGCGACCCCGACCGCCACCGTGTCCCGCAGCGTCAGCAGCGCGCCGGCGAGCACGGCGGCAGCCGCCAGCAGCGGATCGCCCCAGTAGTCGGCCGTGTCCAGCGAGTTCCACAACAGCCCGCCGGCGACCACCAACCACGGCGCGACCCGCACGTACAGCGGCCACTGCACGGACCTCGGGGCCATCGGCGACCTGGCTTCCGTCTCGCCACGCACCCGGATGGGATTCCTTTCCGATCGTAGGCACGGCGGTGCCGGCGGCGCAGGTCCGCCGGCGGCGAGGGTGCGGTCCGGCGGCGGCGAGGGTCCGGTCCGGCGGCGCAAGGGGCGGCAGCACCGGGCGGGCCGGGGCGACGGCCGCCGGGCCGCCCCGCCGGGCGCCTCACCCGGCCCGTACGAACCGCTCCGCCCCGTCCCCCGCCAGCAGCCCGGGCGGCAGCCGCCGGCCGTACGCGACCAGCAGCAGGTGCTCGGCCCGGCCCTCCACCAGCAGGCCTCCCTGCCCGTACGACCACTCCGCGTCCGTCGCCCGCAGCCGCACGCCGTCCAGCCGGGCGCCGAAGAAGCGGACGCTGCGCGCCGAGACCGTGCCCAGCAGGGCGGCCGCGCGGGCCGTCGGCAGCCGGGAGGGCAGCCGGAGGGCCACCGTGATGTCGAGGCCGTGGACGGCATCGTGGGCGAGGGCCGCGATCCGGCCGCCGACCGGGGGCCGCCAGGGATGGTCGGCGTGGTCGGCCATCGCCGCCGCGAGTTCCCGGTCCCCCAGCGCGGCGGCGTCGCGGCGGGCGACCCGGTCCGCCATCCGGTGCAGGTTGCCTCCGGAGCGGGCCAGCTCCCAGGCCGTCCGCGCCGTCGAGTACCGGAACCCGGTGCTCAGGTGGGCCGCCACCTCGCGCACCCGCCAACCCCCGCACAGCGACGGGGCGTTCCACTGCTCGGCGGTGAACCCGCCGAACAGCGCGGCGAGTTCCCGGCGTTCTGCCGCGATCTGCTCGCGGACCCACTCCACACCCTGTTCAAGCTGCGCGTTCTCCATGGCTCCAGCCTGCGGCCGGGGCCGCCCGCCCGTCCAAGACCGGCTGGTTCTGCCACCTATGATCAGCGGTTATGGAACTCCGGCAGCTCCAGTACTTCGTCACCGTCGCCCAGCACGGCAGCTTCACCCGGGCGGCCGAGCTGCTGCACCTGAGCCAGCCCGGCGTGAGCGCCCAGATCCGCCGGCTGGAGCGGGAACTGGGCCATCCGCTGCTGGACCGCTCAGGGCGGGCCGTCCGGCTGACCCGGGTCGGCGAGGCGGTACTGCCGCACGCGCAGGCCGCGCTCGCCGCCGCGTCGGCGGCCCGGCAGACGGCGCGGGAGTTCGGCGGGCTGCGGCGCGGGCACGTCCGGCTGGGCATGGTCGCCGGGGCGGCGCTCACCCCGCCGTCCGCCCTGGGCTCCTTCCCCGGGCTCGCCACCACCCTCGCCGCCTTCCGCCAGGAGCACCCCGGCATCGACTTCTCGCTCGCCGAGGACACCACCGGGCGGATGCTGGCCGCGCTGCGCGAGGGACAGCTGGACCTCGCCGTGATCGGCCTGCCCACCACCGCGAGCGGCCGCGAGGGCGACGACGGCTGGACGGCACTGACCGGTCTCGCTCTGCACACCGTGCTGGACGTCCCGCTGGTCGCGGTCTGCGCCGAGGACCACCCGCTGTCCACCGCGCCCGACGGCCCGCTGCCCGTCGCCGCGCTCGCCGGGCACGCCCTGGTGGGCACCCCGCGCGGCACCGGCCTGCGCACCGCCCTGGAGGTCGCCCTCGCCAAGGCGGGCACGACCCCGATGGTGGCCGTCGAGGCGGCCGCCCCACCCCAGTTGGCCGAACTCGTCGCCCACGGGCTGGGCGTCGCACTGCTGCCGGACCCGGGGCCCGTCGCCGGGTTGCGGGTCCGGCAGCTGAGCGATCCCGTGCCGCGCGTACGGATCGCCCTGGCCTGGCCGGCGGGGCGGCGGCCGCCGGCGCCGACCGCCGCCCTGCTGGACCATCTGCGGGCCGCCTACCCGGGGCCCGACGACCGCGTGTCCCGCGCCTGACGACCGGCCGACCGCAGCCCGGAGGAGCGGCGGGGGCCCTGCCGGCCGACCGGCTACCCGGTCACCGCCGCACCGTCGCCGATGTGGAGCACCGCGGCCGCCCCCTCGAAGCTCGACCGGTCGAAGGAGTAGCCCTGCTGCGGCGCCGTGTCCGTGCGGGGGCGGGCGTCCCCGAGTTCCGGCGCTCCCACCAACTCCCATGCGGTGCCGGGCCGTTGCAGCATGGCCTCGTACGTCCCCGGGGCCGGCTCGGCGAGTCCCAGCGCACCGCTGCGCCCGAGGCTGCCGGCCACGAACAGGTACCGCCCGCCCAGCAGCGGGCGGAGGATGCGGCCCGCGCCGTTCCAGCGGCAGTGCAGCTCTCCCGACCAGGCGCTCACGGCCTGCTGGAGGTGCGTGTTGTGGGCGAACACCAGCGTGGGTCCGCGCTCGGCCTCGGCGGTGCGGATGTCGAGCAGGTTCTCGGCCATCAGAGCGTCCCGCAGCCCGAGCAGGCCGGAAACCCGCTCGTCCAGCCCGAGCCCCTGGATCGCCGCCTGCGCGTGGTACCGCAGCAGCCCGAGCCCGGCCCGCAGGTGCGTTCCGGCCCGGAGCCACGCGGCTCGGGAGCCTGCTTCGATCAACTCCGGTGCCCGTACGTACAGCTGGACCAGCAGGTCGTCGGCGACGCGGCGCAGCTGTGCGGCCTCGGGCGTGGCTCCGGGTGAGCTCGCCGCGTCCAGCACCGCCTGCTCGCTGCTCCAGCGTTCGTCCTCGCCCGCCAGTGCGGCGATGTCGAGGTCGAGCCCGAGGTAGTCGCGGGCGTGTTCGAGGTAGCGGCGCGGGCTGGGGGCCATGGTGTTCTCGGTCGGGGCGTCGAAGCCGTGGAAGGCCAGCCGCTCCCCCGGCGCCCGGTCGCGGTTGAACTCGCGCATCCAGGCGACGAGTCGGCGGTTGCCGGCCTGGCCGCCGAAGCCGTGGCTGAAGCCGTCGGCCAGCACCTCGTCGAGGGTGCCCGCGCCGCCCTGGACGTAGTCGTCCACGAGGAGCGCCGCCACCCGGTCGGTCTCCAGGGCGATCGAGCGGTAGCCCCGCTCGACCAGTTGGGCGAAGAGCTGGTTGCGGACCAGCCCGAAGGCCGGTTCCTGGTGGGTCGGCTCGCCGAGCGCGAGCAGTTCGCAGGAGGGGGTGAGGAAGTCTCGGATGTCCTGACTCATGAACCTCAAGCGTATCCTTGAAGGATCGGTTGAGACTTTTCCTGCTGTTCTCGCTCAACCACCGGGGAAAGCCTCAAACGGAGGTCAACGTCATGCGGCCCGCCGACCTCGCGCGCGAGCACGGCCTGTCGACCCAGGCCGTCCGCAACTACGAGCGGGACGGTTTCCTGCCGCCCGCCGAGCGCACCGCCGGCGGCTACCGGATCTACACCGAGCGGCACGCCGCCGCCCTGCGCGCCTACCTCGCCCTGGTGGCCGCGTACGGGCACGCGACCGGCGGCGTGATCATGGCCTCGGTGAACGCCGACTGGCTGGACGGGGCGCTGACCGCCGTCGATCGCGGCCACGCCCAACTGCTGCGCGACCGGGAGACCCTGGCCACCGTCCGCCGGGCCGTCGACCACCTGACGGCCCAGCCGGCCCCCGAGGACCGTCCGGCCGTCCCCGGCCCGCTCACGCATCGGCGAACTCGCCCACCGGCTCGGCCTCACCCCCGCCACCCTGCGCACCTGGGAGGCGGCCGGCATCCTCACCCCCACCCGTGACCGCCCGGGCGGGCACCGGACCTACCGCCCCGAGGACCTCCGCGACGCCGAACTGACCCACCTGCTGCGCCGCGGCGGCTATCCCCTGGCCCACATCGCCACCGTCATCCGCCAGGTCCGCACGGCGGGCGGCACGGACGGCCTGGCCGAGGCCCTCGAAGGCTGGCAGGACCGGCTGACGGCCCGCGCCCGGGCGATGCTGACGGCGGCGGCACGACTCGACGCCTACCTGTCCGCGAGGTAGCGCTCGTCCTGGTTCCGGCGCAGTTCCGCAGCGGCAGGGGGCCGGTCCTCACCCGCCGTACGGCAGGCGCGGGTTGCCGCCTGCCGCCGATGCGGTCCTCGACCGGGGCAGGGGTGGAGAGCACCGGCGACAGGCGTCGTTCCGCCGCGTCTCCCTCTGGAGGACGGAACGGTCAGCCGTCGGCCGGGCATGCGGAAGCGGGATGCAGGGGCCCAGCCGGCGGAGTGCGGAAGCGTCAATGTGAGCGCTCACAACAATGGTTAACGCTAACAATCATGGTGTCAAGGGAGGCCGACCGCCGGACCCTCCCTGGCTCGCGCGCCGGGCCTCCTGTCCTGCCGCTCGAGGGGCGAGCGGCAGGGCGGTCCCTGCCCCCGCCTCCTCCCCGCCCCGGGCCCGTCGCCGGTGTTCCCCAGCTCCCCGGGGGATGCAACAGTTCCTCGGGGACATCACGGGGAGGGGCGGGGAATGACGAGCGCGGTGGTCACACTGCTGGTGGCGGTCTTCGGCGTCGCGGGCACCCTGTTGGCACCGTGACTGGCCCAACGGGCTCAGGCCGGGGCGGCGCAGCACGACTTCGAACGCCAGCAGGCGGCGGCTCAGGCGCAGTGGGATCGCGAGCTGCGGAAGGAGGATCCGGCCCAACGGCGCGCGTGCTACATGGCCACCAACGCGGCCTACCGCCGCTACCGGGTCGCGATCATGAACTTCCTCTGGTACTCGCACCAGGGCGCCGTGACCGACCAGGAGCGGGAGGCGCTCGAACAGGCCCGCCACGCACACCACGCGGCCTTCGCGGAGGCGCAGATGATCGCCACGCGGCCGGTCCTGGCGCAACTGGACGCCGTCACCCAGGCGTTGTCCGAGGCGTACCACAGGACGATGTGCCTCCACGAGGGCAACCCCGTGCCGGACGGTTCGTTCGACGAGATCCGCGAGTACCTCACGTGGCTCTGGGAGCGGTGGGAGGAGATGCGCGGCGTCATGCGCGCCGACCTCGGCGTCGACCTGGACCCGGACCTGGACCCGGACCTGGACCCGGACCAGGGCGCCGGCCCGGGCGCCGGCCCGCGCACCGAGGGCGGCGGCGCGGAGGACTGAGATCCGTACACCGCGCGCCGGTCCTGCGGTCGGCGGAGCGGCAGCGCGGACCACGGCACCCGTACGCGGCCCCGGCCCCTGTCCCGAGCCCGGGATCCGTTGTCGAGTCAATTCCTCCGCCTGGCGGCCGCTCCCACCCGGCCGAGGGAGCGGTCGGGGAGGACGACGAGGAAGAGCAGGCCGGCGCCGCCGAGCATGAACAGCGCGAGGTGGTGCAGACCGCCCGTGGTGGCGCCGTGCGGGAAGTACGCCGCGTTCGCCGCCGAGGCCGCCATCGCGCCGAGGTACATGAAGGTGCGCAGCAGCCCGGCGGCGGAGGCGATGGCCGCGGGATCGGCCTGGTGGTACAGCGCGGCCTGGTTGCCGAGCCCGGTCAGCCCCTGGGGGACCCCGGCCAGCAGGCCGACGGCCACCAGCAGCACCACCGGGCTCGCCGGGTCCAGCAGCAACAGGGCGGCGGCGGCCGCCATCTGGAAGACCGATCCGGCCACCAGCTTGCCGCGCACCGCCGGGCTGCGGCCGGTGACGGCGGAGACCGCGAGGCCGGTGAGCGAGAGCGGCAGCAGGACCAGTCCGGCGGTGGCCGCACCCAGGCCGCGTCCCTCCTCCAGCCACTGGGTGTAGCCGTACAGGAAGGCGTAGGTGCCGGTGTTGCCCAGGACTTGGCGCAGGTACGTCGCGACCAGCGGACGGTTGCGGGCGAGCGCCCGCAGGTCGATGAAGGGGGTGCGGGTCCGCGTCTCACGGACGGCGAAGCCGGCCGCGGCCAGCACGGTGAGCACCGGCAGGTACCAGCGCGCGGTGCCGGGCTTCATCACGAAGAGCATCAGCGTCAGCAGGAGGGCCGCGAACAGGGCGATGCCGGTGTGGTCGAGCCGGTCCCCGCGGTTGCGGCGCGGCGCGGCGGCGGGCAGCCGGGAGAGCCCGAGGGCCAGGCACGTCAGCGACAGCGGGACGTTGACGGCGAAGACCGTCCGCCAGCCGCCGAGACCGATCAGCAGCCCGCCGAAGGTCGGCCCGATCACGGCGACGGTCTGGCCGGCGACGGCGAGCGCGGTGAGGACGCCGGTGGGGCTGCTCCGGCCGGTCCGTTCGGCTTCGCTGCGGGTCAGGTGCATCGCGGCCGGGTAGGCGGCCGAGGTGCCGAGGCCGAGCAGCACCCGGGCGGCGACCAGCAGCCCGAGCGAGGGCGCCAGCGCGCCGAGCAGTCCGGCCAGGCCGACCAGGGCCGTTCCGGCCAGGTAGAGCCGGCGCGGCCCGTAGTCGTCCACCAGCCGGCCGAGTACCGGTTGGCCAACGGCGGTCGCGAGGTAGAGCGCGGTGACCAGCCAGGCGGTCTCGGCGGGCGGCGCGCCGAAGGCGATGCCGACGGGGACGAGGGCGACCGCGATCATCGAGGAGTTGATCGGGTTGAGCACCGAACCGAGCACCATCGGGGCGAGCAGCCGGCGGTTGAACTCCCCGGCCGGCGCGGGTCGTTCGGGGCGGCGCCCGAACCGCTGGCCGCCCGGCGGCCGGCGGCGGGCGCGGAGCCGGGCCAGTAACGTCGCGGAGCCGCTCATCGCGGGGCCGCTCATCGCCGGTTCAGCCGATCGATCAGCGGCAGCGCCGCCAGCATGGTGGCGCGCTCGTCCTCGGAGAACTCCTCCCGCAGGGCCCGGGCCAACCACTCCTCGCGCGCCCGGCGGCTGTCCGCGATCCACCCGAGCCCCGCCTCGGTCAGGCTGACCAGTTGCCGGCGGCCGTCGTCGGGGTCGGGCCGGCGCCCGACCAGGCCGTGCTCCTCCAACGCCGCCAGGGTGGCGGCCATCGACTGCGGGCGGACCCGCTCGGCGGCGGCCAGCGCACTGGGGGAAGCCGGGCCCTCGCCGATCAGTCGGCTGAGCACGGCGGTCTGGGAGGGGGTGAGGTCACTGCCGGCCTGGATCTTCTCCAGGAGGGTGCGCCGCAGCCGACTGAAGACGGCGCGCAGCTCCCGGGCGGCCACCGAGGCCGACTCGGTCGGGTCGGCTGCGGATTCGGGCGCGGGTGGAACGGCTCGCTTCTCGGTCACCGTTCCACGCTAATTTCATCAGGCCAGCCTGTCCAGTCTTGCTGTACATTCCGGCCGAAGCCCTGGTTCCCCCACCGACGCGCCAGGAGCTGCCCCGCGCCCGGCGATAATGGCGTGATGATCGACAAGCAGCTCCGCATCGTCCTCGCCGAGGATTCGGTGATCCTCCGGGACGGCATGGTCGAGCTCCTGACCGCCCGCGGCTGCACGGTGGTCGCCACCGCCGGTACGGGCCCCGAGCTCGTGGCCGCCGTGGCGGAGCACCGGCCCGACGTGGCCGTGGTGGACATCCGGATGCCGCCCACCCACACCGACGAGGGCATCCGGGCAGCGGTGGAGATCCGGGCGGCATCACCGGGGATCGGGATCCTGGTCTTCTCGCAGCACGTGGAGACCGCCTGGGCGGCCCGGCTGCTCGCCGACGGGGCGGCCGGCATCGGCTATCTGCTCAAGGAACGGGTGGCCCGCACCGCCGAGTTCGTCGACGCCCTGCACCGCGTCGCCGACGGCGGCACCGCGCTCGACCCGGAGATCGTCAACGGGCTGATGCACGGAGGGCGGCGCGGACGCGTGGACTCGCTCACCGCCCGTGAACGGGAGGTGCTGGAGCTGATGGCGCAGGGCCGTTCCAACCGCTCGATCGCCGGGCTCCTCACGGTCTCGGAGCGGGCGGTGGAGAAACACGTGGCGGCGGTGTTCACCAAGTTCGACCTGCCCGCGACGGATGCCGACAACCGGCGGGTCAAGGCAGTCCTGGCCTACCTCGCCGAGACCGGTTCCTGACCCAGCTCGTGTCCGCACCGCCGGGCTGAGCGCCGGCCCTCACCGGCTCCCGGCAGCAGCTTCGTCACAGCCTGCACGGCAGCTCCGCCGCGACGGTCGTCGGTCCGCCGGGTGGGCTCTCCACCCGCAGCACCCCGTCCACCGCCGCGAGCCGTTCGGCCAGGCCCGCGAGCCCGCTGCCCGCGCCGACCACGGCGCCGCCACGGCCGTCGTCACGGACCGTCAGCCGCACCTTGCCGTCGCCGGCGCTCGCGGACAGCTCGACGCTCCGGGCGCCGCTGTGCTTGGCGACGTTGGTGAGCAGCTCGGCCGCACAGAAGTAGACGGCGCGTTCGATCACCTCCTCCGGGCGCTCACGCAGGTCGAGCCGGACCGCCACCGGGACGGGCGAGGTGGCGGTGAGGGCGGGCAGCGCCTCGGCCAGGCCGGCGTCCAGTGCCACCGGGTGGATGCCCCGGGTGAGGCGGCGCAGCCCGGCGATGGTGTCGTCGGTCTGCCGGCGGGCCCGGTCGACCAGCGTGCGCAGTCGCCCGACACCGGGGGCGCCGCCCGGGCCGGACCCCGCCGGGGCGAGGCCGGCGGCGTCGGCGGGTTCGGCGCGTTCGGTGAGTTCGGTGAGTTCGGCGAGGGCGTCGTCGGCCAGCGACAGGGTGATGGCGAGCGCGACGAGTTGCGCCTGGGTGCCGTCGTGCAGGTCGCGTTCCAGCTGCCGCAGCCGGTCGGTGTTCTCCGCGAGGAGCGTGGCCCGCGCACTCTCCAGGTGGCGGACGCGCTGTTGCGAGCGCACCGGTCCGAGCAGCGCCCGGGCGAGCGTGCGGTTGGCCCGGCTCAGGCCCCGCAACGCGACCGGTACGGCGGCGAGCACCGCGAGGCCGGCCGGCGGCCCGAGGACGTCCAGCCAGCCCACCGGCCGCGGCCCGGGTTCCAGCAGCCGCACCCACAGCGGGAAGCCCGCGAGCCACCCGCAGGCGAGCGGCAGTCCGACCGCGACCAGGAAGCCGAGCGTGCCCAGCGGGAGCCGGAGGAGGAGGTAGAGCAGCGACCGCCAGGCGACCGGGTCGGTCAGCACCACCCGGCCCCGGGCGAACAGCCCGGCGGGCCGGTCGCGCGGCGGGGGCGGCGCCACCGGCTCGTCCAACAGCCGCCCCACCAGCCGGCGGTGCAGCCCGCCGATCCCGCGGGCCCCGAGCAGCGCGGCCACCAGGAACGGCAGCCCGAGGACGGTGAGCGAGAGCAGCGCTCCCCCGTAGAGGACGGCCACGGCGTAGACCCCGCCCAGTACCCCGAGCGGCAGCCCGAGAACGGCGAACGCCACGTCGCCGCCCCGCACCGCCAGAACCCGCCGCCACCCGGCCACCGCGCACCTCACCACTCACTCGTCAACCGGCCCCAGCATCCCCCAGCCGTCTCTGACCCCACCAATCACCGCGCCCCGCCTCCGCGGGCCTCCCCGCCGACCGGCCCGATCACCCCCGCGTCCTCGAGCGCCCCCCGACCGACCGGCCGACCGGCCGTCAACGCCTCGGCGTACCAGGCCACCTCACCCCCGTTCCCCGCCCACCTCCTCCACCGCACGCCCGCCGACCGCCCACAGGCCCGTTCCCACGATCCCCGGCACGGTGAGCACCGCCGCGCCCACCACCACCCAGGCACAGGCCGGGCCCGGCACGACCGGGAGCACCGACCCCGAGACCGCCCGGCTGAACGCGCCCGTCGCCGCCCCCGCGACCGCGCCGCCCAGCAGCACGCCCACCGCCGTCGTCAGGAGCGCCTCCACGGAGAGCATGCACAGCACCTGCCTGCGCGTCGCCCCGACCAGCCGCAGCAGCGCGAACTCCCGACGCCGGTCGGCGGTCAGCGCGACCAGGGTGTTGACCGTCGAGACCGCCGCGAAGCAGACCAGCAGACCGAGTTCCGCCTGGCGCAACCAGACGTCGCTGGCCTTGGTGACGCCGGTCGTGACACCGGTCGACCGAGCGGCGTGTTCGGCGGTGCTGGTCATGATCAGCATCGTCGCGGAGAGCCCGACCAGCAGCGCGACCGGAACCACCGCCGAGGACAGCCGGGCGGCGTAGCCGCGCAGGTTGGCGTCCGCGAGCCAGCCCGCCCGCGGCAGCAGCGCCCGGACGGGGGCTGCGAGCACCGCGGCCAGCAGCCGGGCCGCCGCCGGCCCCAGCAGGGCGGTCGCGATCAGGAGCACCAGCGAGCTCAGCAGGGCCGCCTGCCCGGCCTTGTCCAGTTCGCCGGCCGGTCGGGTCGCTGCGAGCCGCAGCAGCAGGACACCGCCCGCCAGTACCGCCGCGCCGGCCAGCAGCCGCAGCACGCCCGTCCGGCCCGGTCCGGCCGAGCTGTCGGTCAGCGCGGCGGCCGGGGTGGGACGGGTGACGCGCCGGGCCGCGACGGCGCTGGCCGCCAGGCCCACCAGCAGGGCCACCGCGAGCGCGATCAGCATCGGCACCGGTGTTCCGGGAATCCGCAGGCCCGGCGCCGCCATCCCGCGCCGCTGGAGCGCGGCGAGGAAGGCGCGAGCGCCGAGCGAGCCGACCGCGGCGCCGGGAACGGCGGCCAGCACGACCGTCGCCGTGACCTCGGCCCGCACCAGCCGCCGGACCTGCCGGGGCGTCGCCGCGACCGTCCGCAGCAGCGCCAGCTCCCGGTGCTGCTGGCGGAGGGTGAAGCCCAGGGCATTGACCACGACGAACAGCGCGACCAGCACGGCGATCTCGCCGAACGCCCCGGCTATCACCACCAGACCGGGCCCGGCCACCGGCGCCCTGCTGACGGCCGCCGGTGCGGTGAGCTGCGCGGCGACCAGCGCGCCGAACAGCGTCACCGCCGCGACCGCCAGGAACAGCGCCGCCGCCAGGCCGGCGAACGCCGCCGGTCGACGCCGGATCTGACCGACCGCCAGCATCGGTACGGAGCCGCTCATCGCCCTCACCCTCCCAGCCGGCTCAGTCGTTCGCCGACCTGCGCGGCCGTCGGCCGTACCAGTTCGTCCACCAGCACACCGTCGGCCAGCAGCAGGACCCGGTCCGCGTAGCCGGCGGCCACCGGATCGTGCGTCACCATCACGCAGGTCTGGCCGTCCTCGTCCACCCCGGCGCGCAGCAGGCCGAGGATGTGGTGTCCGGTCGAGCGGTCGAGCGCTCCGGTGGGCTCGTCGGCGAAGAGCACCTCCGGCCGGGCGACCAGGGCGCGGGCGATCGCCACCCGCTGCTGCTGTCCGCCCGACAGCTCACCGGGCCGGTGCCGCTCCCGCCCGGCCAGGCCGACCCGGGCGAGCGCCTCCTGGATCCTGGCGCGCTCCGGCGGACACCCGGCCAGTCGGCCGGGCAGTGCCACGTTCTGCGCGGCGGTCATCGCGGGCATCAGGTTGAAGGACTGGAAGACGAACCCCACCCGCCGGCGCCGCAGCTCGGCCAGCCGCCGCTCGGGCAGCCGGGACACCTCCGTCTCGCCCCAGCGGACGCTGCCCCGGGTGGGCCGGTCCATCCCCGCGAGGCAGTGGAGCAGCGTGGTCTTCCCCGAACCGGAGGGCCCCATCACCGCCGTGAACGTCCCCGGCGCGAAGGCCACGGACACTCCGCGCAGTGCCCGGACGACGGCCGCGCCGCGCCCGTACTCGCGGTGCAAGCCCTCGCCGGTGAGCGCCGCCCCCGGCACCGCCCCCTCGCCCGTGCCCATCCCCGTGCCCGTCCCCGCCACCGTGTCCCGCGCCGCCGTGGCCGCGGCTGCCGTCATCCCGTCCATGCCCCCCATCCTGGGCGTCCGCGCCCAGCCGATCGATTGTGCTGGCACCCGTATCCGGGGTTCGGAAAACCGAACCCCGCAGGTGTACCCACGTCTCCCGTGCCCTGGCCGGTCGCTTGCCGTCGACGGGGGGGCGGCCCCCGTGGTCCGGCCGGCCTCGACAATCGGCTGCCCCTCACCCGCCCGAGGAGGGACCATGTTCCGGTGACCATCGACCTGCTGCCCGGCCACGGCGTCCTCCTGCCCGCGCCGCTCCCCGAGCTGTGCTTCGGGCTCACCCAGGAGGCGGTGCGCGACCTGCTGGAGCCGCACCACGCGCTGCTGCCCGGCGGCGTGCGCCCGACCTTCGTCTGCGGCTCCCCCTGGTCGCTGTGCTTCAAACTGCCCGGGGTGTCCGTGACGCTGACTTCGGACGGCGGCGACGGCAACGGCGACGGCGACGGCGACGGCGACAGCAACGGTCTGCAGGGTGTCACGATCGGCCGGAACCCGAGCGACGACCGCCCCGCCTGCCCGGTCGGCTACCGGGGGATCGACCTGTTGGGCTGGCCCGCGCACGAGTTGGTGGAGGCACTGCGCGCCCAGGGCCTGGCCGTGCCCGACCCGGACGCGGGCGGCAGCCTGAGGATCGGCCCGCTGCACCTCTCCCGGCGCCCCCACCGCCGCCCTTCCCGGTCGTCCCCCGGCCGGAAGCCTCGCCACCAGCCGCCCTTCCACTTCGACTACGTCTCCCTCCACGGCGCCACCCGCGAGCGCCGCCGCGGCGCCGCCTCCTGGCCCGACGCATGACAGGCCGGCCGGGCCGGGCGTCCCGGAATGCCGCTGCGCTCCCGGACGTTCGGTCATCAGACGCCCCAACCGACGCCCCAACCGACGCCCCAACCGACGCCCCAACCGACGCCCCGACCCACGTTTTACCCACGCTCCGTCCCACGCCCCGACCGACGTCTCAGCACAGGGAGTCACGATGCCCACCACCCCCCTCACCGTCGCCGTCCTCGGCCCCGGCGGCGTCGGCGGCCTGATCGGCGGGCTGCTGGCCCGTGACGGCCACCGGGTCATCTGCCTGGCCGGGGAGGAGACGGCGGCCGTCCTCGACCGGGACGGCCTGCACGTCGACAGCACCGCGTTCGGCCGGTTTACCGCCCGGGTGGAGGCGGCAGGGGAGCTGCGCGAGCCGGTCGACGCCGTCTTCGTGACGGTGAAGGAGACGGCGCTGACCGACGCGCTCGACAGGATCGCGCCCCAGGCCGTCGACGGCGCGATCGTCGTCCCGCTGCTCAACGGCCTCGACCACGTGGCGCTGCTGCGCGAGCGCTACCCCGCCGCCCGCGTCGTCGCGGGGACGATCCGGGTGGAGGCCACCCGGACGGCACCCGGACGGATCGAGCACACCAGCCCCTTCGCCGTCGTCGAACTCGCCGCGCCCGCCGGCGGGGCCGCATCCACGGCGCCGGTCGAGGAGTTCGCCGAGAGGGTCCACGAGTTCGCGGAGCAGCTGCGGCACGCCGGGCTGGACGTCGCCGTGCGGAAGGACGAGACGGTGATGCTCTGGAGCAAGCTCTCCTTCCTCGCCCCCTTCGCCCTGCTGACCACCCGGCACGCCGACGGGATCGGTGTCGTCCGCACCGAGCACCGGGACGAACTCCTGGCGGTGCTGGAGGAGATCACCGCCGTCACGAAGGCGGTCGGCGCCCCTGCCGGGACGGCGGCCCTGCTCGCCGCCTTCGACCGCCTCCCCGCGACGATGAAGTCCTCGATGCAGCGCGACGTGGAGGCCGGCCGCCCGACCGAGCTCGACGCGATCGGTGGCGCCGTACTGCGAGCCGCCGAAACGCACGGCGTCCACACCCCGACCATCGCCCGGCTGGTGCGCGAACTGGCCTGAGCGGGGCCTCCGGCCCGATGTCCGCATCCGGGTTGCGGGTCGGCTGACCCCACGGGTAGAACTCCTGAGGTGACGTCAGCCGACCACCTCAGCAGCGCTCCGGCATGGAGCCACATCGAGGACTTCCTGCGCGCCCACGACGCCGACCGGATCCCGCACCCGGGCGGTACGCTGCTGGCGCACCTCGCCCGGGTGGCGGCCCTGTTGGCGCAGTGGGGCACCGACTCCGCCGTCCAGGCCGCCGGGCTCTGCCACGCCGCGTACGGGACCGACGGGTTCGACGGCGCCCTGCTCGGCCTGGACGAGCGGGCGGCCCTGGCCGAACTCGTCGGTGACCGCGCCGAGGCGCTCGTCTACCTGTACGCCAGCTGCGACCGGACCGCCGTCTACCCGCGCCTGGGCCGGGACGAACGGCCGCTGTTCCACGACCGGTTCACCGGGGACGACCACCTCCCCCCGGAGGAGGACCTGCGCGCCTTCCTGGCCCTCACAGCCGCCAACGAACTGGACGTGCTCGCCCACAACGCCGAGTTGGCCGACCGCTACGGGCCGGGTCTCTACGAACTCTTCTCCCGCGTCCGGCACTTGCTGCCCGAGGCCGCCTGGGCGGTCTGCGTGGAGCAGCTCGGCGACAGCGCCCGGCGCTGACCGGAAGCGCTTCCGAACGAGCGGACGTGGCCTCGCGCCGCCAGGGCCCCGGAACCACGCCCGGCCTGTCGCCGCCGCCCGGGCGCCGCCAGGCGGTAGGAATGGGCACCGGACCGAACCGCACCCCGGAGGCACCGGTGAACCACCCGATCCTCGACCAGATCCAGCGGCTGCGCGCCGACCTGGCACCCGGCGACACCACGCCCGCGCTGGTCACGGCACTCGCCGAGGGTGCGGCCCCGCTCACGGCGGTGGGCGAACTCGCCGCCCAGCAGCGCCGGATCATCACCTCCGACCGGCGCAGCCTCCTGTTGCTCGCCACCCGCTGCGCCGACCGGCCGCTCGGCGCCTGGTTCGCCACCATGGCCGAGGGTGAGAGCGCCGCACTGCGCACCCTGCCCGCCCTGGCCGCGGCCTGCGGCCTGGACGAGCCGTCGGCAGCGGCCCGGCCGCCGCTGCCCGGCTGCCAGGCCTACCCCGCGTACCTGGCGTGGCTCGCCCTGAACAGCGCCCCCGCCGCCGCGGCCGCCGCCCTGGTGGCCAACTTCGCGGCGTGGGGCGGCTACTGCGTCACCGTCGGACACGCTCTGCGCCACCACTACGGCCTCACCGACGAGGCCTGCGCGTTCTTCGACTTCTTCGCCCAGCCCGCGACCGCACTGGAGCAGCAGGCCGCCGACGCCCTCGGACCCGACCCGCTGGACGGACGGACCCTGTCCACCGCCCGCGAGTACGGTCTGCTGCTCCAGGCCTACGAGCACCTGTTCTGGGACACCCTGCCCGGTTGAGCCGGTTGAGCCGGTTGAGCCGGGCCCGGACGGCGGTAGGCCGGCTCAGGCCTGCCAGTGCGGTTTGCCGCTGACCATCCGGCAGTAGATCACCCGGCCGTTGGCGTCGTGGGTGCTCTTCCCCAGGTCGTCGTTGCGGCAGAACTGGCCGGCCGCGTAGCAGTTGCCGGCGTTGGAGCGGATCTCGCACTGCGAGCCGCCCGCCGCCGCGGTGTGCTGCGGATCCGTGTCGGCCGGCGGCTGGGCGGTGGTCGCCTTCGGCTGCGGCGCCTTGGGCGGAGCCGACTGCGGGTGGCTGGGCGGGGCCGCCGCCGGGGCGGTCGCGGTCGGCGCGGCTGCGGGCGCGGCCTCCGTGGTGGCCGCCGGCTGGGTCGGAGCCGCCGGCGCAGCCGTGGCCGACGCGACCGTCCTGGTGGGGGCGGCGGCGACGGTCGGCGAGGACGAGGCCTTGGTACCGCCGTCAGCCGACGGGTCGCAACCGGTCAGCGCCAGGCCGATGGTGAGGACGAGTCCGGCGAATCCGGCCAGGCCGGCCGCCCGGCGCCGACCGGGTATCCGTGAGGGCATGGGGGGAGCACGCTCCGTTCCGTTTGGATGAGGCGTGCGATTCAAGCAGACCCCGGACACACCGCGCCCACGGTTCCCCCACTCGTTGGCGGATCGAGACCTTCCGCCCACCGAGAGCGACGTTCACCGGCCCCCGAGGGGCGCTCCGGACGCCGAGACCGGCCGGCGGCGGCCCTTGCGGCGCGGCCAGGGCCGTGGGCCCGTGTCCCGCAGGTGTCCGCAACGCGCGTGTCCCGCACGCTTCCTGGAGGAGCGTGCGGGACACGGCGCAGGCCTTCGGCCCCCCGACCCGGAGGCCGGGGCGTCCTGGCGGCTCAGACCTGGGGGATCTTGTCGTTGCGGATGCCCCTCACGGGCCACCACTTCGGTCGTCCAGCCCGACTTCCCGTCACCCTGACCCGCCGTCAACCCGGTTCGGCCGACGATCCGGCCCGGCCGTCAGCCCCCGGCCGTCAGCCCGGCCCGGCCGTCAGCCCAGCCCGGCCGTCCGGCGCTCGAACACCTCCGGCCGGGCGGTCTCCAAGGCGGTGGAGACCGCCCCGAGGAGCACCGCCTCCTCCCCGAGAAGGCTCGGCGCCAGCGTCGGACGCATCGGAGCGAGCCGGTGCAGGGCCCGCTCCAGCGGCGCCAGCAGCAGGTCCGCGCTGCTGCCGATGCCCCCGCCGAGCACCACCAGGTCCGGATCAAGGACCGCCGACAGCACGGCGACGGCGTAGGCGAGTCGCTCCGCCTCCTGCTCCACCGCCCGGACGGCCGCCTCCTCCCCGGCCCGGGCCCGGCCGAAGACCTGCTTGGCGGTCAACCGCCGCCCGCCGGTGCCGGACAGCCCGAAGTCCCGGGCGGCGCGCACCACGGCCTCGGCAGCGGCCTCCTGTTCGATCGTCGCGGCCGGCTCGCCGGCGCGGTCGGGCAGCGGCACCAGGCCGATCTCGCCCAGCGCCCCGTGCGCACCGAGCAGCAGTTCGCCGTCCTTGACCACGCCGACCCCGAGCCCGGTGCCGACCAGCAGGTAGGCGAACATCCGGCTGCCGCGCCCGGCGCCGAGGGTGAACTCGCCGAGGGCGGCGAGGTTGGCGTCGTTGGCCACCGTGACGGCCGCGCCCAGCCCCTCCCCGATCCGGTCGAACAGCCCGGGCCGGCCCCAGTCGGGCAGGCTGGTGGCGTACCGGACGCCGCGCAGTTCCTCGTCCCACACGCCCGGGGTGCCGATCACCGCGTGCACGATGTCGGAGGCCGCCAGACCCGCCTCGGCGATCGCCTCGCGCGCTGCGGCGACCACGGAGTCCGCGACGGCGTCGGCACTGCGGCCGCGGTTGGCCACGTCCCGGCGGGCGACGACCGCACCGCCGAGGTCCGCGACCGCCACCCGGAGCCGGGCCCGGCCGATGTCCACCCCGAGCACGTGCCCGGCCGTCGGATCGGCCTCGTACAGCACGGCGGTGCGGCCCCGCTCGGGCGCCAGCCGCCCGGCCTCGCGGACCAGCCCGGCCCGTTCCAGCTCGGCCAGCGCGGCGGAGACGGTGGGCTTGGAGAGCCCGGTGTCCCGGGCCAGTTGGGCCCGGGAGGAGCCGCCGCCGGTGCGCAGCAGCTCCAGGAGCAGCCACTCGTTGTTGCTGCGCAGCCGCTGCCGGTTCCACGGCACCCCGGGGGCGCCCGCCGCCGGGTGACTGGTCGGCTGGTGGCGGCTCATCGGTTCCCTCCGGTCGGGGTGCGGGCGGTCCGGCGCCGGCGGTCCGCTGCTGGGTCCGCTGCGGACCGTCCGGCGCCCGCGGGTGTCGTTCGGCGGGCCTGGCACGACCCGCGGCGCCCGGTGTCGGGCGCCGCCGCCCCAGTATGACCGGTGATCATCCCGCGCCCGCCGACCCCCACCCCCGCCGACCACGGATCCCACCCGACGACGGCCCGCACCCCGCCCCGGACCACCGCCCGCCCCGGACCATCGCCCGCACCGGCCGTCGCCCGGACCGGAGTCCGGCCGGCCCAGCGGCAGGGTGACCCCACCCCCGGCCGACCCGGCGTCAGGCGCCCTCCGCCCCGATCCAGCCGGCCGTCACGCCCTGCACCGCCGAACCGTCCAGGTCCGCCAGCTTGGTGGCGACGAAGGCCCGGGCCGTCTCGGAGGTCTGTACCCGGAACGGCGGCTTGTCGGCGGTGAGCGCCGCGACGATCGGCTCGGCCGCCTCCTCGGAGGTCTGGGCGCTGCCGAAGGCCTTCCGCGCGCGGTCGATGTACGCGTTCAGCGCCGGGCCGTACGGTCCGGCGGCGGCGATCAGCGCGGGCACGTCGATGCCCTGGTTGCCGACGAACTCGCTGGCCACCGCGCCCGGTTCGACGACGGTGACGGTGACACCCACGCTGGCCGCGACCGGCGCCAGCGACTCCATGAAGCCCTCGACGGCGAACTTGGCTGCGCAGTAGGCCTCGTTGAAGGGCTGCCCGACCACACCGCCGACGCTGGTCACGGTGACCAGCCGGCCGCCGCTGGCGCGCAGGTGGGGCATCGCGGCCCTGGTCACCTCGACCACGCCGAAGTAGTTGACCTCCATGGCGGCACGCACCGGCGCCAGGCCGTCCTGCTCGATGGTGCCGACGACGCCCGCCCCGGCGTTGTTGACCACCGCGTCCAGCCGCCCGTGCCGGTCGAGGACGGTCGCCAGGCAGTCGGCGACGGAGGACGGGTCGGTGACGTCCAGCCGCTCGACCTCGATCCGCTCGGCCACGCCCGCCTGCTCCGCCGCGCGCAGCAGGGTCCCGGCCCGTCCGGTGTCCCGCATGGTGGCGACCACCCGACTCCCGGCGCGGGCGGCGGCCACGGCGGTGGCGAGGCCGATCCCGGAGGAGGTGCCGGTGATCAGAACGATCCTGGTGCTGCTGTCCATGGGGAGCTCTCCTTCTGCTGTCCGGGCGGCCGCCTCGGGCCCGGAAAAAATTTGTGTGTGCGCACACGCACCCTACAAGTGTGTGCGCATGCACGCAACTGCTCCCGGACTCACGGACCGGCCCCCTCCGCACCGCGCCGCCTGCCCGCCTGCCCGCCTGCCCGCCTGCCCGCCTGCCCGCCTGCCCGCCTGCCCGCCTGCCCGCCGGTCACGATTTCACCCACTCCCGGGCGTGCCGCGCGCCGAGGCGTGATCATGGCCGTATGCACTTCCGGCACGACAAGCGAGCCGAGGACCCTCCTCCCGCAGCCCACGACGCCCGGTTTCCCGCGGCGGCAGCCGCGGGGGCCGCCCCTGGTCCCGACGCCGCCGCCGAGGGTGACCGCGCCGATGACGATCCGGACCTGCCGGGCGAGCTGCTCGACGCCGCCCCGGTCGGCCTCGCCCTGCTCGACCGGACGCTGCGGTGGCAGTACCTCAACCCCGCTTTCACCGCCGCCACCGGACTGCACCGCAGCGACCTGCTCGGTCGCACCGCCGGGACGACCGCCTTCGCCGGAGCCACCGCGACCCTGCACCGCGTGCTCGCCGACGGGCAGGACCGCGAACAGGTCACCGGAGGCCCCGAGGGCGCCGGCACCCCCGTCCCGCCCGGCCTCCGGTTGCGCTACCGCCCGCTGCGCCGCGCCGGACGGACCACCGGCGTGATCGTCGCCGTCCTGGCCGCCCCCGACCCGGACCCGGCCCACCCGCGGCTGCGCGAACTCGACCGGGCCCGGGCCCGGCTCGCCCTGCTCGACGCCGCCGCGGAGCGCATCGGCACCACCCTCGACGTCGACACCACCTGTGCCGAACTCGCCGCCTTCGCCGTGCCCGAGTTCGCCGACGTCGCCACCGTCGACGTGGTGCCGGCCGAGACGGAACCCGCCCGCCCCGGCCAGGACCACGGCCGGCGGCTGCACCGCGCCGCCGTACGGGCCGTGCCCGCGCTGTCCGACGCGGTCGCGGAACTGGCCCGCCCCGGTGAGTCCGTCCGCCACCGCGAGGGATCCGCGGCCGCCCGCGGTCTGGCGACCGGCACCGCCGTGCTCGCCGAGCCGGGCGCCGAGGACGCCTGCCCCGCCGGCACCGCCTCGCTGCTCGCCCTCCCGCTCGTCGCCCGGGGCCGCCTGGTCGGACTGCTCACCCTCGGCCGGACCGCCGCCACCCCGGCCTTCATCCCCGACGACGCCGCCCTGCTCGGCGACCTCGCCGCGCGGGCCGCGACCGGCATCGACAACGCCCGCCGCTACGCCCACTCCCAGGGAATCGCCCTGGCCCTGCAGCGCGCCCTGCTGAGCGAACCCGGCAACCCGCACCAGAACCTCTCGCTCGCCTCCCGCTACCTGCCCTCCGGCAGCGCCACGGTCGTCGGCGGCGACTGGTACGAGACGGTCCGACTGCCGTTCGGGCGCACCCTGCTCGCGATGGGCGACGTGATGGGCCACGGCGTCGAGGCGGCCGTGGACATGAGCCACTACCGCTCGGCGCTGCGCGACATCGCCGGCATGGACCTGCCCCCGCACCGCATCCTGCGCCAGCTGGACCACGTCATCTCCGCCGACGATTCCGCCCGCCCGGCGACCTGCCTGCTGGTCCTCGCCGATCCCGGCCGCAGCCGCTGGACCCTCTCCAGCGCCGGCCACCTGCCGCCCGCGCTGATCACCCCGGACCACCCCACCGAACTGCTGCGCACCCCCACCGGCCCGCCGCTCGGCACCGGCCTCGGCGGCTACGAGCAGTCCAGCCACCCGCTCGCCCCCGGGCAGACGCTGCTGCTCTACACCGACGGCCTGGTCGAGCGCCGCGGCGAGGACATCGACACCTCCCTGGAGCGCCTGGCCGCCCTCCGCCTCCCCGTCACCGGCGAACTCGACGACCTGCTCGACGCCGTCCTGCACGCCCTCGCCCCGCCCCCGGCGCCCGCCGCCGAGGACGACATCGCCCTGCTCGCCGCCCGCCCCCGGGCCCGCTGATCACGCCGGGCCGGAGGGCCGCCGGGACGGTCGCCGGGGCCGCTGCCCGGACGGCCGACAGCCGCCGGCCGGCAGCCGCTACAGCTTCGCGAGCGCCTGCCGCAGGTCCGTCCACAGGTCCTCCGGGTGTTCGATGCCCACCGAGACCCGGACCGTCCCCGGACCGATGCCCGCCGCCGCCAATCCGGCGTCGGAGAGCTGCCGGTGCGAGGTGCTGGCCGGGTGCAGCACCAGGGTGTGGACGCCCCCGAGCGAGGGGGCCAGTGAGGCCAGCCGTACCGACTCGGTGAAGGCGCGGGCCGCCTCGCGGCCTCCGGACAGGTCGAAGGCCAGGACGCCGCCGTGGCCGGCCGGCAGGAGGCGGCGGGCGAGGTCGTGGTCGGGGTGGGTCGGCAGGCCCGGGTAGTGGACGGCGGAGACCGCCGGGTGGGCGGCCAGACGGGTGGCCAGGTCGAGGGCGGTGTCGCAGTGGCGGCGGACCCGCAGGGCGAGGGTCTGCAGGCCGCGCAGGGTCAGCCAGGCGGCGAACGGGTCGGCGCTGGCGCCCAGTTCGGTCGCGTACTGCCAGACCTCGCGGTGCAGTCCGGCGTCGGCGAAGACGGCGATCCCGGCCAGGACGTCCGAGTGGCCGGCGAGGTACTTGGTGGCTGAGTGGATCACCACGTCCGCGCCGTGCTCGATCGGTCGGCACAGCAGCGGGGTCGCGAAGGTGTTGTCGACGACGCTCACCACACCCGCCCGCTTGGCGGCCGCGATCAGCCCCGGCAGGTCCGTGACCCGGGTGGTGGGGTTGGAGACCGTCTCCAGGTGCAGCAGCCGGGTGTTGGGCCGCAGGGCCGCTTCGACCTCGCCCGGGTCGTCGCCCGTGACGTGCGTCACCTCGACGCCCCACCGCTCCGCGAGGTCGGCCAGCATCGCGAAGGTGCCCCCGTACAGGCTGCGTTGGGCGATCACGTGGCCGCCGGAGCGCAGCAGGGCGAGCAGCACCGTGTTGATCGCCCCCATGCCGGAGGCGGTGGCGATCGCGCCGGCGCCGCCTTCGAGGTCGGCGACGGCGGCTTCCAGCGAGCGCACGGTGGGGTTGCCGAAGCGGTTGTAGAAGAACGCCTCGCTCGGCCCGCTGAAGGCCTCCACGAGCGCGTCACCGCTGTCGAAGGCGAACAGGTGGCCCTGGTGCAGCGGGACGCCGAGCGGGCGGCTGCCGACGACCTCGGTGATCGGCGGATGGACGATCCGGCTCTCCGGGCGGAGGACGCCGGGGTTCGGGTGGGAGTCGCTCATGCGGTCATCGTGGACCGGGCCGTCGCCGACCGGAAAGGGCCAATCACAGCGAAGTGGCCCTGGTCCGACGCCCGTGGGCGCCCGGACCAGGGCCACTGCGGCTCGGCCGGTCAGCGGCGGCGGCCGAAGATCCGCTTGGCCAGGTGGACGATGGCCCAGATCAGCAGGATCACGAACAGGATGATCAGGATGACCACCACCAGCAGGAACTTGCCGAGCTTGGCGAAGAAGCCCGACTTCTTCTTCTCCTGCTTGGCCGCGAGGTGCGCCGCCGGGTCGTGCGTCACCGGACCGTGCGCCACCTCACCCTGCGCCACCGCGGCCTGCCCGGCGGAGGCCTGCCCGGCCGGCGCCCCGACCGGGGCCTGCGCGGACGGGCCCTGCGCGGACGGGCCCTGCGCGGACGGGGCCTGCGCGGTGGCAGCGGTCGCGGCCGCGGCGGTCCGGGGTGCGGCCACCGCCGTCCCGCTCGACGCCGCGGCGCTCAAGCCCACGGCAGCCAGCAGTGCCACGAGGGCGCCGGCTATCGAAGGTGCGATCCGGTGAGTCATCGTGCTCCTCGTACGGGTCCGGAGCAGCGGGATGAGCCACGGCCGGCCAACTCTCCTGGCCTGACCAGTGATTTCCTCATCTGCGCTTAGTATGCTCCTCTGACGTTCTACAGCGGTGTAAAAGTTTAGCGACGGGCCCGCCCGGATCGGCTTCGACCCCGGGCCACGCGAATCCACCGCTCCAACGGGGGTTTCGTGGCAACTGTGGAGGATGACGCCGTGTCGGGTCGCAGGGGTTCCCCCGAAACCGAGAATTCACCGAACCGCCCCTCCGGACACCGGGCCGCAGGCCGCAGGGGCACCCCGAACAAGGACATACCGGACGAACGCCGCGCGAGCCGGGCCAAGCCCAAGCGCAGACGGAGCACCAAGGAGAAGGTGCTCTGGGTCACCGCCGGCTGCACCGCCCTCCTTCTGCTCGGCGGCGGCGCCCTCTACTACCGCCTGAACGGCAACATCACCACCTTCGACGGCGACGCCCTCAGCAAGGACCGCCCGGAGGCCGCCGCCCCGGACGCCCAGGGCCGCACCCCGGTGAACGTCCTGATGATCGGCTCCGACAGCCGAGGCAACGGCAACAGCGACCTGGGCGGCGGCGGGGACGCCGGCGCCCGCTCCGACACCGCGATCCTGTTGCACGTCTACGCCGACCACAAGCACGCCGTCGGCATCTCCATCCCCCGCGACTCCCTGGTCACCATCCCGCCGTGCAAGCTCCCGAACGGCAAGTGGACCAAGGAGCAGACCAACGTCATGTTCAACAGCGCCTTCTCGGTGGGCAACACCGAGCAGGGCAATCCGGCCTGCACCCAGAACGCCGTCGAGAAGCTCACCAACCTGCGGGTCGACCACACCATCGTGGTGGACTTCAACGGCTTCGCCACCATGACCAAGGCCGTCGGCGGCGTCGACGTCTGCCTGCCCAACGACATCCACGAGGGGGACCTCAACCCGAACCTCGGCAAGAAGGGCAAGCTGATCTTCTCCAAGGGCGAGCAGAAGGTCGAGGGGCAGGCCGCGCTGGACTACGTCCGGATCCGCCACGGCATCGGCGACGGCTCCGACATCGGCCGCACCAAGCGCCAGCAGGCCTTCCTCTCCTCCCTCATCAAGCAGGTCAAGTCGCAGGGGATGAACCCGACCACCCTGCTGCCGCTGGCCGACGCGGCGACCAAGTCGCTGACCGTCGACCCCGGCCTCGGCTCGGCCGCCCAGCTGATGTCCTTCGCCCTGTCCCTCAAGGACGTGGACCTGCACGACATCAAGTTCATCACCGCGCCGTGGCGGTACGAGGGCCCCCGGGTCGCCCTGGTCCACCCGGACGTGGACCAGCTCTGGGCCGCGCTCAAGGCCGATCGCACCATCGACGGCCAGGACGCCAGCGCCCAGCGCCCGGACGCCCCGGACGCCTCCGCCCCCGGCAGCCCGACCAGCGCGCCGGCCCCGTCCCCCACCGCCGACGCCAGGAACGCCGACATCAAGGTCGCCGTGCTCAACGGCACCGGCGAGTCCGGGCTCGGCGGCAGGGGCGCCGAGACGGTCAAGGGCGCCGGCTACACCGTGACCACCGTCGGCAACGCGACCGGCAAGGCCCGCAGCACCACCGTGGTCGAGTACGGCGCCGGCGAGCGCACCGCCGCGGAGGGCATCGCGAAGCTCTTCCCCGGCGCGACCCTCCAGCCCGGCGGCAAGGGCCTGAGCGTGGTCCTCGGCCACGACTTCGCCGCCGCCAACCCGGCCACCGCCGCGTCCTCGGCTCCCGGCACGAACCCCGCCTCGCCCGCCCCGCTGCCCACCAGCGTCAGCGGCACCGCCCGCTCGGCGGACGACGACCCCTGCGCCAACATCTCCTACGGCTGAGCCGACGGCCTTCGGCCCGGCGACTGCCCGGACACGGCCGCCTCGAGGGGTACGGGGGCGCGTGGACGACGAGGGCGGGGCGCCCCCTGGACCAAGGTCAGGGGGCGCCCCGCCGTCTCCGTCGGAGGGCGTTCAGCGCCTGGTCCCGCAGGACGGGCAGAACGCCGCCCCCTCCGGTACGTCCTTCTGACACTGCGTGCACTGCACGGGCTGCGCCAGTCTCGACCCGCAGCCCGGGCAGAACGGCGTGCCGTGCGTCTCGGCCTGGCAGTGCGGGCACACCAGTTGTCGCGGCGCCCGGACGTCGAACTTCGCGCCCGACTGCTGCCCCGCCTGGTAGGCGCGGTCCGCCACCATGTCGTTGAGGCCGCGCCGCTGCGCCGCCAGCGCCTCGGCCGCCGTGTCCGGGGCGCAGCTGAGGCACAGGCCCTGGGCCGGGTCGAAGCAGCGGCCGCAGACGTAGTGGGTGCACCGGGCGCAGCGGTTGAAGTGCGTCCGGGCGTTCTCGATCGCGCGCTGGAAGGCCGCGTCGCGCGAGCCGCCCCAGGTCTGGCCGGCCAGACCGTCGGCGGCGCTGCTGATGGTGTTGGCGTTCCCGCCGATGAGGTTCCAGGCCGCGCTGACGCCCTTGCCGATCCAGCCCGCCACCTGACCGGTGGTGAACCGCTCGAACGGCGAGCGCCAGGTGTCGGAGCAGCGGTAGCAGTAGAACTCGAACTGGAAGCCCGCGCCGGTCCCGTGCTGCTCGCTGAGGTCGCGGTAGTTGCTGCTGAAGTAGATCTCGGAACTCACGTCGTCCCCGGTTGCTGGTGTGGCCTGTTCGGCGGTCGATCCCAGGGACGACAGGGGTCCTGGATCGGTTCCGCCGAGGATCGCGCCTGCCGTCCGGGGTCTTTCCGGTCCGCCCTCCGGGGCGCCGGTCCGCCGCCCCGGAGCCCCGGGTCCGCCGTCCCCCAGGCCACCGGTCCGCCGTCCGGAGACCCCGGTCCGCCGTCTCAGAGGCCCGAATCCGGCAGCAGCCGGACCCGCTCGGGATCGAACGGCCGCCAACCGGCCGGCTGCCCGCTGCGGCTGACCCGCAGTCGGCACCACTGCCGCCCGGTCGGATCCTGCCACCAGCCGCTGATCCGGCCGAGCGCCCAGTCGCCGTCGCCGAGGTCGACCTCGACCGGCTGGTGGACCCACCGGACGTCGGTGTCGGCCGGGTCCACGGCAGGTGCGGTGCTGTGCCGGCCTTCGCTCACGATCCCGCCTCCCGCCTCCCGCCCGTACGAACCGCCCCGGCCCGTACGAACCGTTCCGGCCGTACCCCGGCCCGCCCCGATGTGGTCCGATCCGCCGCGTACCGGGCGCGGCCCGTCGCGACCCGAGCCCGGACCTGCCACTCACCGGCCGTCTACCGGGCGCGGTCGGTAGCGGCCCGTCGCCGGAACTCTACAGCCGCGTAGAGCACGGCGGGTGGAGTTCCGGCGAAGCCCGTAGCCCGCCTCAACCCGTCCGGCGCGCGGCCCGGCGACGGCGCCACAGCGCGACCGGGACGACGCCGGCGAGCGCGAGCGCGGCCGGTGCCGGGGGTGCCTCCGCCGGAGCGCCCGCAGCCCCCGAGGGCACCTTGTCGAAGGTGTCCGGGACGGGCAGGGCGGACCAGTCGGAGATCGGCCACGCCACCACGAAGGCCCGGCCGACCACGTCGTCCACCGGGACGAAGCCGTCCCCGGTCAGGTTCTGGTGCGGCCGGGAGTCCCGTGAGTTGTTGCGGTGGTCGCCCATCACCCAGAGCTTGCCCTTGGGCACGGTGACGGTGCCGACCGGGTCGTTGTCGCAGGGCGTCGCGCCCGGGAACAGGTAGGGCTCGTCCAGTGCGGCGCCGTTCACCTTCACCGGGCTGCCCGCGTTGCACTCGACGGTGTCCCCGCCGACCGCGATGACCCGTTTGATCAGGTCCTTCTCGTCCGCCGAGGGCATCAGCCCGACGGTGCTCAGCACCTTCTGCACGGTGTCCGAGAACCCGCCGTCATGGGTCGGCGTGCCCTCCAGCCAGCCGCCCGGGTCGTGGAAGACCACCACCTCGCCGCGCTCCGGCTCGGCACCGAACCACGGGGTGAGCTTGTCCACCAGCACCCGGTCGCCGACCTGGAGGGTGTTCTCCATCGAGCCGGAGGGGATGGAGAAGGCCTGCACGAAGAAGGTCTTGATGCCGAGTGAGAGCAGCAGGGCGATCACCAGCAGGATCGGCAGCTCCTGCCAGAACGGACGCTTCTTCCGCGCGGGCGTCGCACCCGGCTCCGCCTCGTTCACGCCTGCCGCCCCGCCCGCCGTGTCCGCCTCGTGAGTCCCTGGAGCGCCGGCAGCCCCGGTCGGTCCGGCCGGTTCGTCCGGCTCCACCCGCTCCTTCGCCCCACCGCTGTCGTCGGACTCCGTGCTCTGCTGCACACTCATTCCTCGGCCCCTCCCGACGGCCTGGCGGGAGCCCGAAGTGGAAGCCCCCTGCCAGGGAACGAACCTACCGAACAGAGGTTCCCGGGCGCGCCCTGACGTGGATGCGCTCACCCTGGGGGCCGAACAGGCTGAGGAACTCCACCGGCTGCGAACCGGCGTTGCCGAAGGCGTGCGGGGTACGGGTGTCGAACTCGGCGGCCTCACCGGCCGTCAGCACCAGGTCGTGCGTGCCGAGTACCAGCCTCAGCTTCCCGGAGAGCACGTAGAGCCACTCGTAGCCCTCGTGGACCTTCAGTTCCAACTCGGGGGCCGTGTTCCGGCCCGGCGGCATGATCTGCTTGAACGCGTGCAATCCGCCGAGGTGGCGGGTGAGCGGGACGATGGTCTGGCCGTTCCTGGTGACCGGGCGCGGGTGGATCCGAGGGTCGCCGGTGGCCGGGGCGCCGACCAGTTCGTCCAGCGGCACCCGGTACTCCCGGGCCAGCGGCAGCAGCAGTTCCAGCGTCGGCTTGCGCTGCCCGGACTCCAGCCGGGACAGCGTGCTCAGCGAAATGCCGGTCGCGGCCGCCAGCTTGGCGAGCGTGGTGCCGCGCTCGCGGCGCAGGGCCCGCAGCCGGGGGCCCACCGTGGTCAGGACGTTCTCGAACTCTTCGTCGGCCATGGCTGCCATTCGCCAGGACGGCAAGGGCGTTTGTCAATCCGGCACACCGTGGATCCCTCCGCGCCCGCGCCCTCCCACGGGGGTGCGGCACCGGGAGCCACGCAACGAGGCTTCCCCGACCATCCGTCAACAGGCTGGTGCGGTAGAGACGTTCAGTCGGCCGAAACGGTCACGGACCGCTTCCGGTGGCGCACGATCGGACGCGGACACCCCGGCGACCACCACTACGCTACGTGCCATGACTTCTTCGGAGACGGCCCCCGGGCGGGGCACTGCGGTGGTGATCGGCGGCGGTCTGGCCGGGGTGGTGGCGGCCTGGGCGCTGCGGGATTGCGCCGAGCGGATCATCGTGGTGGAGCGGGACCGCTACCCGGAGGAGCCGACGTTCCGGGCCGGGGTGCCGCAGGGCCGCCACGCGCACCTGGTGCTGGAGGCCGGGCATCGGGCGATGGAGGAGCTGATGCCCGGGATCAAGCAGGAACTGCTGGCCGCGGGCGCGCACCGGGTCGCCGCGTCGGGCGATCTCAAGTGGCTCAGCTCGGCCGGGTGGATGGCCGACTACCCCGCCCGGCTGGCCTTCCTCTCCTGCACCCGACCGGTGCTGGACAAGGCGATCCTGGACCGGGCCCGCACCGAGCCCACGATCCGGTTCCTGGAGGGCACCGACGTCGTCGGGCTGCTGGGTTCGGCGCGGGCGGTGACCGGGGTCAGGATCCGCGAACGCGGCGCGACGCCGTCCTCCGAACACAGCGCGTCGCCGTCCTCCGAGCGCGGCGAGGTCCGGGACGTTCCGGCCGAGTTGGTGGTCGACGCGTCCGGCCGTTCGACCTCCGTCCCGAAGTGGCTCGCCGAACTCGGGTGCCGGCCGGTGCCCGAGGAGCGGGTGGACGCCGGCGTCGCGTACTCCTCCCGGCTGTTCCACCGCCCGCCCGGCGCCGACCTCGGCTGCCAGGCCGTCTACCTGCAGACCAAGGCGCCGGACGAGCCCCGGATGGGCGTGCTGCTACCGGTCGAGGGCGACCGCTGGATCGTCAGCCTGGCGGGGATGCGCGGCGCCGAACCCGGGCCCGGCGAGGAGGGTTTCACCGAGCACCTGGGCCGACTGCGCGACCCGAGCCTGCGCGACGCGCTGCTGGGCGCCGAACCGGCGGGCGAGGTCCGCGGCTTCCTGCCCGGTCCGGGCGTGCGCCGGCACTACGAGCGCGGCGCCCCGGAGGGCCTGGTGGTCGTCGGCGACGCCGCGAGCACCTTCAACCCGGTGTACGGCCAGGGAGTGACGGTGTCGCTGTTCTGTGCCCAGGCGCTGCGCCGCACCGCGCTGCGGCACGGCGGCGTGGGGCACGCGACGGCCCGCGACGCCCGGCGGGAGATCGCGGTGGTGTCCAAGAACGCGTGGGTGATGTCCTGCGCCGAGGACGTCCGGTTCGCCGCCACCACCGGCGGGCCCTCCGGTGCGCTCGTCAAGCTCCAGCACCGCTTCCTGGACCGGGTGCTGGCCACGGCGACCCGCAACCCGGAGGTCACCGAGGCCTTCCACGAGGTGCTCTCCCTGGTGTCGCCGCCCTCCCTGCTCTTCCGGCCCTCGGTGCTGGCCTCGGTCCTGCGCGGCTGACGGCTGACGGCTGACGGCTGACGGCTGACGGCTGACGGCTGACGGCTGACGGCAGCGGAACCGGCGGCCGTGAACCGCCGGTTCCCAGCCGCCGGTTACCGGGCGTCGGGCATCAGGCATCGGGGCGGACGGCTCCCGTCCCGCTCACCCCGCGAGGTGCGCGGCGACGTAAGGCAGCGCGATCTGCTCCAGGGCGTACGGCCCGAAGGCCGGGTGGACGTTGGCCTCGAACACCACCCCGCCACTCTCGGCGGCGAGGTCGACGCCCGCCAGCTCCAGTCCGAGGGAGCCCGCCGCGCTGATCGCCAACTCGGCAAGGCCGTCCGGGAGTTCCGCGACGTCCAGCAGGGTCGAGACGGCTCCCCGGCACTCGTTGCAGGGCGCGTCCGGGTCCGCCTGGACGTGCTCGACCGCGCGGACCACCTCACCGCGCAGCACCACCACGCGGTACTGGTGGCGCCGGCCGTCCGGGAGGAAGTTGCCGGCGTCGCGGGCGATCAGCCAGTCCACCCCCGCCTCGGCGTAGCGGCGGGCGGCGACCTCGAGTTGGCCCGGGGTGGTCACGTGGAAGACGTCCTCGCCGCCCATGCCGACGCAGGGCCGCGCCCAGACGTCACCGCCGAGCCGCTCGAAGGCCGCGGCAGCGGTCTCGGGGCTCGCCCCGGACAGCACGGCGCTGGGCATCTGCGCGACGCCGTCCCGGGCGAAGCGCGCGACGGTCAGGTCCTTCTCGGTGGCCGCCCGCCACGCCTCGGGGTCGGCCCCGAGGGAGCGGACGCCGAGCGCGCGCAGCCTCCGCTGGCAGTCGGCGAAGGCACGGCGGCGGTGGGGCGGTATCTCGTACACGACCACCGCCCCGGCGGTGACGCTCCGCCCGTCCGCCGTGAGCCGGACCCGTCCTTCGCCGTCGGCCTCGATCCGCCCGCTCCCGCCCGCCATGAAGTGCCGGGCGTCGAGGTGGACGGGCTCGCCGCCGGTCAGTGTCCGCACCGCGGTGGCGAGGACGTCCCGGCTGCCCTCGGTCGAGCTGTGATCGGTCAGGAGAACGAGGTCACGTCTGCTCATGCGGCCATCGAAGCGGCCCCGCGGACTCCCGGACAAGACGACCCCGCGCGCCACTCTGACCGAAACCGCACACCGGTGGCCGCGAACCCGCCCGGCGCGGGCGGCACCGCTCGCGCCACGTCCGGTGCGGAGGACCGAGCGCCGCCACCGGTAATTCGAGTGCGGTCGTTCCACCCGGTCGCTAGGGTGGCCCCCATGTCGACGCCCCGAATTTCCTAGCTGACGGACCCGCCTCCACGCCACCCGTGTGTCCATCAGCTGTTTCGGAGCGTTATCCCGTGATCACCACTCGTGGTGTCGACGTGCGCGTCGGCGCCCGCCTCCTGCTGTCCGACGTCACCCTGCACGTCGCCCCCGGCGACCGGATCGGCCTGGTCGGCCGCAACGGCGCCGGCAAGACCACCCTGCTCGCCACCCTCGCCGGCCACCTCCAGCCGGCCGCGGGCACGGTCACCCGCACCGGCCCGGTCGGCTACCTCCCGCAGGACTCCCGCGCCGCCGACCCGACGGTCACCGTCACCGACCGCATCCTGTCCGCCCGAGGCCTCGACACCGCCGTCCGCGCGCTGCGCGCCGCGGAGCAGGCGATGGCGCGGGCCGGCTCCCCGGCGGAGGAACGCCGGGCGATGGACGCCTACAGCCGGGCCGAGGCCCGGTTCCAGTCCAGGGGCGGCTACGCCGCCGAGGCCGAGGCCGCCCGGGTCGCCGCCGGGCTGGGACTACCCTCCGGCCTGATGGACTCCCCCGTCGGACCGCTCTCCGGCGGACAGCGTCGCCGGGTGGAACTGGCCCGCATCCTGTTCGGCGACCAGGGCACCCTGCTGCTCGACGAGCCCACCAACCACCTGGACGCCGACTCGGTCGCCTGGCTGCGCGGCTTCCTCGCCGCCCACCAGGGCGGGCTGGTACTGATCAGCCACGACCTGGAGCTGGTGGAGGAGACCGTCAACCGGGTGTTCCACCTGGACCCGGCCCGCGCCGCCCTCGACATCCACAACACCGGCTGGCGGTCCTACCTCACCCAGCGCGCGGCCGACGAGCGCCGCCGCGCCCGGGAGCGGGCCAACGCCGAGCGCAAGGCCGCCGCCCTGCACGCCCAGGCCGACCGGATGCGGGCCAACGTGGCGACCGCGACCACCGCCCGCAGCATGGCCCGCCGCGCCGACCGGATGCTGGCCGGGCTGGAACCCGTCCGGCAGGCCGAGCGCACCGCCCGCGTCCGGCTCCCCGAGCCGGCGCCCTGCGGCCGGACGCCGCTCGGCGCGATCAGCCTGGCCAAGGCCTACGGCGGCCGGGCGGTGCTGGCCGGTGTGGACCTCGCCGTCGACCGCGGCAGCCGGCTCGTCGTCCTCGGCCCCAACGGCGCGGGCAAGACGACGCTGCTGCTGATGCTGGCCGGTCACGAGACCCCGGACGCCGGCCGCGTCGTCGCCGGTCCGGGCCTGCGGCTCGGCTACTTCGCCCAGGAGCACGACACCCTGGACCCGGCGCTGAGCGCGCTCGGCAACCTCGCCGCGGCCGCTCCCGACCTCACCGACGGCGAACTGCGCCACGTGCTCGGCGCGTTCCTCTTCCGCGGCGACGACGCCGGCAAACCGGCCGGCGTCCTCTCCGGCGGCGAGAAGACCCGCCTCGCCCTGGCCACCCTGGTGCACTCCGGCGCCAACGTGCTGCTCCTGGACGAGCCCACCAACAACCTCGACCCGGCCTCCCGCTCGGAGGTGCTGGCCGCGGTCGGCAGCTACCCGGGGGCGATCGTGATGGTCACCCACGACCCGGGCGCGATCCAGGCGCTGCGCCCGGACCGCGTCCTGCTGCTGCCGGAGGGCGACGAGGACCTCTGGCACGACACGTACCTGGACCTGGTCACGCGGGCCTGACACCGGAGGACCGTTCGTTCCGCGCCCGGCAGGAGCCGCCAGAAATGATTGACAAACTCAACCTTTCACCCCTAGAGTCGAGAATTGCTTCAGGTAGTGAAAGTTCCATGTGCGAAGCACCCCCACCTCCTCAAGACCGCGAGATCCTCATGCACGACAGCATCCCTTCTGTGGTCGCCCGACTGCGGGCCGAATTCACCACCGGCCGGACCAGGCCGCTCGCCTGGCGCCTGGACAAGCTGGCCGCCCTGCGCACCCTGCTCACCGAACAGGCCGAGGTGTTCCAGCAGGCCCTGCACGCCGACCTCGGCAAGAGCGCCGCGGAGGCGCACCGCACCGAGATCGGGTTCACGATCAACGAACTCGACCACACGGTGGCGCACCTGGCGGACTGGCTGCAGCCCAGGGCCGCCGCGGTGCCGGAGGTCTTCCGCCCCGCCGAGGCCCGGGTCGTCCGCGACCCGCTGGGCGTGGTGCTGATCATCGCGCCCTGGAACTACCCGCTCCAGCTCGCCCTGGCCCCGCTGGTGGGCGCCCTGGCCGCCGGGAACACCGCCCTCGTCAAGCCCAGCGAGCTCGCCCCGGCGACCTCGGCGGCCATCGCCGAACTGCTGCCCCGCTACCTCGGCGAGGAGGCGGTCGCGGTCGTCGAAGGCGCCGTCCCGGAGACCACCGCCCTGCTCGAGCAGCACTTCGACCACATCTTCTACACCGGCAACGGCACGGTCGGGCGGATCGTGATGGCCGCCGCCGCGAAGCACCTGACGCCGGTCACCCTGGAGCTCGGCGGCAAGAGCCCCGTCGTGGTCGAACCCGGTGCCGACCTGGCCGTCACCGCCCGGCGGATCGCGCGCGGCAAGTTCCTCAACGCCGGCCAGACCTGCGTCGCCCCCGACTACGTCCTCGCGATCGGCGACACCGCGGCCGGCCTGGAGAAGGAACTCGCCGACGCGGTGACCGAGTTGTTCGGTCAGAACCCGGCCGAGAGCGCCGAGTACGGACGGATCGTCAACGAGCGCCACTTCGACCGGCTCACCGCCCTGCTCGACGGCGGACGGACCGTCATCGGCGGCGAGCACGACCGCACCGAGCGCTACCTCGCCCCGACCGTCCTCGCCGACGTCCCGGCCACCGCCCCGGTGATGCAGGCCGAGATCTTCGGCCCGATCCTGCCTGTCCTGGCCGTCCCGGACCTCGACGCCGCGATCGCGTTCATCAACGAGCGCGACAAGCCACTCGCCCTCTACGCCTTCACGGAGTCCGCCGACACCAAGCGGCGCCTGACCGAGGAGACCTCCTCCGGCGCCCTGACCTTCGGCTTCCCGGTCTCGCACCTGGCGATGCCCGAACTGCCCTTCGGCGGCGTCGGCGAGAGCGGCATGGGCCGCTACCACGGCGAGTACTCGATCGACACCGGACCCGCGCCGCCGGTACGTCGCGGGGATGTCCTCGGGCGTGCTGTACGTGCTGGTGGGCAGCTTCGGCGGGGTGCTGGTGAGCCTGTTCAC
>NZ_JBEPAK010000049.1:0-34158 GCF_040298565.1 Kitasatospora sp. NPDC001539
GGGAGTCCATGCGGAGCATCGGCGACCGACGACAACGCGGCGAGGCGCGTGCCCCGGCGTCGGCCCGCAGGCGGGGGTTTGAAGACGGGCCCTAGGCTGGATGGCATGGGTGTGCCCGTGGCGAGTCCCGGCGGGTCGGCGGCCGGCGGTCCGGCGGACGGCGCGGCCGATGCGGTCGGTTTCGCGGAACTGGTGCGGCTGCTGGCCGGCCGGGGAGTCGTGGTGCTCAGCGGTGCCGGGCTGTCGACCGAGTCGGGCATCCCGGACTACCGGGGCGAGACCGGCAGCCGGCGGCGGGGGACGCCGATGACGTACCAGGAGTTCACGGGCGGCGAGGCGGCCCGGCGCCGGTACTGGGCGCGCAGCCACGTCGGGTGGCGTGCGATCGCGAGGGCCGAGCCCAATGCCGGGCACCGGGCGGTGGAGCAGCTGCGGCGCTCGGGCCACGTCTCGGCGGTGATCACCCAGAACGTGGACGGACTGCATCGGGCGGCCGGCACGCGCACGGCGGTGGAGCTGCACGGCGGCCTGCACCGGGTGGTGTGCCTGACCTGCCGCCGCACCGGCTCCCGGGCGGAGCTGGACCGCCGGCTGGAGCTGCTGAACCCCGGATTCCGCGACGGGTCGGCCCGGGCCAACCCGGACGGCGACGCCGAGCTGCCGCAGGAGCTGGTGGAGGGCTTCCGCATCGCCCCCTGCCCGGAGTGCGGGGGAGTGCTCAAGCCGGACGTGGTCTTCTTCGGCGAGTCCGTGCCCAAGCCCCGGGTGCAACGCTGCTTCGAACTCGTCGACTCCGCGCAGGCGTTGGTGGTCCTCGGCTCGTCGCTGACGGTCATGTCGGGGCTGCGCTTCGTGCGGTACGCCGCCCGCGCGGGCACCCCGGTGGTGATCGTCAACCGGGGCGCGACCCGCGGCGACGAGCTGGCCGTGGCGCGGATCGACCTGCCGCTGGGCGAGGCGCTGACCGAGGCGGTCCGGAGGGTCAGGGGCGGGGCCGGGCCAGCGTGAGCAGGGAGGCCCTGAGCGCGGCGACGAACGAGTCGCGGGTGCCCTCGTCGACCAGGTCGAGGGACAGGTAGGGGTTGAGGTCCTCCAGCTCGACCAGGAGCAGGCCGCCCTCCGGGGTGCGGCAGGCGTCGACCCGCTGGATGCCGTGCCCGATGGTGTTCCACGCGATGAAGCGCTGCGCGAACTCCAGGTCGGCGGCCGTCGGCTCGTACCGTTCGAGCTCCCAGCGGCGCTCCGGGTCGGGGGCGTGCAGGGCGTACTGGAAGGCGTCGTCGACGAAGTAGAACGAGACCTCGTACGCGAAGCGGACCAGCGGCTGGACGAGCACCGAGCCGTAGTCGGCCGAGTCCAGCTGCCCGCGCGGCACGATCCGCAGGCCTATCGAGTCGGCCCCGAGCTTCGGCTTGACCACGTACTCGGGGACGACGGGCAGGCGCGCGAGGTCCTCGGCCCGGTCGACGGTGGGGATGACGGGGTACCCGGCGGCGCTCAGGTCGAGCAGGTACTGCTTGCCGGCCATGTCGGCCCGACCGGTCAGCTCGTTGTACACCCGGGTGCCGCGTTCGAGCGCCCGGTCGCGGAAGTCCTGGTACGCGCGGAGGTGGTTGAGCACCGGTCCGCTGTTGCGCACGAGGACGACGTCGAAGGAGTCCATCAGCGCCGCCGCGTCCAGCGGGTGGCAGAGGGCCAGCTCGAAGTCCTCGCGCAGGCGGTTGGCGAGCCGGATGTCCTCGTCGCAGTACCGGCGGCCGCGGGCCTGGTAGGCCAGATCGGTGACGAGCAGCAGACGGGGCCTGGCGGCGGGCGTGAGGGCGGACACGGCGACTCCCGGTGATCATTCCTGCCGGGCAGCCTACCCACCGGGCCCCGTCGACGACCGCGCACCCGACCGCGACCCCGACCGCGCACCCGACCGCGACCGCGGCGGAGACCCCGTCGGGCCTCCGGGACGTCGCCGTGGGCCCGGGCCGACCCGCCGTGCACCATCGACCAGTTGGCTAGACTGCGGCGGGCCTGACGTGATCACAGATGAGGGGACAGCGGATGAGCGCGGACGAGACCTGGATGACGCCCGCCGAGCCGGGGTGGTCCGGCGAACCGGTCGTGCCGCACATACGCCAGGACATCCCGCACAGCGCCCGGATGTACGACTACTTCCTCGGCGGCAAGGACAACTTCGCCGTCGACCGCGAAGCCGCCGAGCGCGTGCTGACCGCCTTCCCCACCATGCGCACCGCCGTCCGCGCCAACCGCACCTTCATGCACCGCGCGACCCGCGCCCTGGCCCGGCGCGGTCTGCGCCAGTGGCTGGACATCGGCACCGGCATCCCCACCTCGCCGAACCTCCACGAGGTCGCCCAGGGCGTGGACCCCCGGGCCCGGGTGGTCTACGCGGACAACGACCCCGTCGTGCTGGCCCACTCGCGTGCCCTGATGACCAGCACTCCCCAGGGCCGGACCGCGTACGTCCACGGAGACGTCCGCGACCCCGCGTCCATCCTGGCCACCCCCGAGGTGGCCCGCACCCTCGACCTGGACCAGCCGGTCGTCCTCTCGATGGTGGCCCTGCTCCACTTCGTCCCCGACCTGGCCGACGCCCACGCCATCCTCGAGCACCTCCTGGACCCGCTGCCCCCGGGCTCCGCCCTGGTCCTCTCCCACGCCACCGCCGAGCTCGACCCGCCCGGGGCCTCCAAGGTCGAGGAGATCTACAACCAGGCCGGCACCTCGCTGCGGCTGCGCCCGAAGGCGGAGTTCGCCTCCTTCTTCGAGGGCCTCGACCTGCTCGACCCGGGCATCGTCCCCGCCCACCGCTGGCAGCCCGACGGCGACGACTCCGCCGGCCTGTGCCCGGCGAGCGTCACGGACGCCCAGGTGTCCTTCTACGCCGGGGTCGGCGTCAAGCCCTGAGGCCCTCGTCGAGGCGCCGGGCCGGGCTCCGGTTCGCCCGGCGGCCCGTTCCGGTGGTGCGGGCGGACCGCCGGGCCGGACGTCCCGGGACGGGGCAGGGGCGGCGGCGCGTGGTGGGCCGCGGCGGCGGGCTCCTGGCATGGCGGGCGAGCGGTCCGCCGACGGGCGGACCTCCGCCGCACCCGGCCCGCGCCCCCGTCCACCACCGAAGGAAGGCAGCCCGAGACGGCTCCACCGGGGCTGGGACCGCCCTGTCGTCCGATGGCGGATCAGGAGCCCGGCCCGCCAGCGGCCCCGTCACGCCGGCCCGCCGAGGAGGGCCGGCGGTGAGCGGGTCAGACCCGGTGGGCCGCGACGTAGCGGGCCGGGTCGCGCCGGAACTCGCCGTGCCAACGCTGGAGGTCCTGCTCGGCGAAGGTCCGGCCGGTGGCGACGATCTCGTCCAGCGGGTCGAGGTAGCCGGGGACGTGGGGCGGTTCGAGGCCCGCGGCGACGCGGGCGGCCAGGCCGGCCCGGGCGAGCCGGAGCAACTCGGCGGCCAGCGGGCGGACGGGGTCGCCGCCCAGCCGGGTGGCGAGGCCCTGGGCGGGCAGCTCGGTGAGTGCCGCGCGGTGCTGGGACAGGCTGTAGCGGCCGAGCAACTCCCAGGCGGCCGCGCGGGAATCGGGGTGGTAGCTGAGACCGGTCCAGAGCGCGGGGACGGCGGCGATGAACGGGTGCGGCGGCCCGTCGGCGCCGCGCAGTTCCAGGGTGGTGCGGACCCGGGTGCTGGTCCAGAGCTGGTTCAGGTGGGCCGCCCAGTGGGCCGGTGTCGGCCGGGACCCGTCGTCGAAGCCGTGCCGGAGGAGGTCGGCGAAGGGGCGCTCCGGCGCGGCGTGGTAGCGGCCGTCGGGGGTCCGGTAGTGGATCAGGGGGATGCCGAGGGCCCAGTCGACCATGTCGTCGACGGTGACGTCGGGCCTCAGCGCGGGTGGCAACGGGCCGGTCCGGTACGCGTCCGCCCGCAGCCAGGACCAGCTGCGGTGGGACAGCAGTCCCTCGGAACGGCCCTCGTGGATGGGCGAGTTCACCAGCAGGGCGGACACCACCGGTGCGGCGGCCGTCTGCATCCGCAGCTTCTCCGCGAGGTCCGCGGGGGAGAGGTAGTCGAGCGTGACCTGGGTGGACAGCGAGAACGCCATGACGTACGGGGCCCGGCTGCCCGCCTCACCCAGCCGGGCGAAGTGGTCCCGCATCACGGCGCCCCTGGTCATCGGCACCCACCGCACGTCGGCGAGCCGGTCGAAGGGGAGGTTGCCGCCGGGCAGCAGGGCCAGGCCGAACCGGCTGACCAGGTCGGCGAGCCGGTCCAGTGCGGAGCGCATGTCGTCCACCGCCTTGCCGACGTTCGGCGCCGGGGCGGAGGAGTACTCGATCTGCCCGCCGTGCTCCAGGGTGATCTGGCTGCCGTCCGGCAGCCGGACGCCGGTCAGGTGCCCGGAGTCCTCCTGCCGCTCGCCGCCCCACCGGGCGAGCACCGCCTCCAGGACGGCCCGCGCGCCGCACCGGCCGGTGTAGCGGGCGGACAGCCCCGTCGCCGGGTCGACCAGGCCGCATTCGACCTCGATGCCGACCTGTTCGGAGCGGGCCGGGCGGAACGCGGCCCGCAGGTCGTCGCGGCTCAGCTCCGGCGCCGGCTCGCGGCCGGTCGGGCGACGGTCCGTGACGCGCTCCCCGCTCTTCCGGGAGGCGGTCGGGCCGGGGTCCGTCGGGCCGGGGGCCGCCGTGCGGGGGTCGGTCACCACGGCGTCGAAGCCCCGGCGCTGCGGCCCGTACGCACCCACCGGGACGGCCACGCCCGCCGCGGTGGCGGCGTCGCGGCCGCGGGCCCCGGCGAGAGGGGCCGGCACGGAACGCGGGAACGCGGGAACGCGAAGCTCGTACCGGACATCGACACCGGACCCCTCTGCCGCGTGGACTCCCGCCCAGCCTCGGTGACGCCTCGTTCGTGTGCCACTCGGCGGCACCGATGCGGGTGACGGAGCTCGGGCACGGGCGGCGGGGGCCCGGAAACCCCGTCTGTATCATCGGTTCGCGACAGCGGCAGGGGGAGCGGGTACAGGTGGAGACGCTGGGGCCTCACGGGCCCGCGCGGGTGGGTCCGTTCAGGACACTGGCGGTGCTCGGGCAGGGCGGGATGGGCCGGGTCCTGCTGGGGGTCTCGCCCGACGGGCGGACGGTGGCGGTCAAACAGGTGCACGCCGAGCTCGCCGAGGACGACGGGTTCCGGGTCCGGTTCCGGCGCGAGGTGGAGGCCTCCCGGCGGGTGTCCGGGGCGTACACCGCGGCGGTGATCGCGGCCGACCCGGAGGCGCAGACGCCCTGGCTGGCCGCCCAGTTCGTGCCCGGCCCGGCGCTGACCGAGGCGCTGGCGGCGGTCGGACCGCTGCCGGAGGAGCCGGCGCGCCGGCTGGCGGCCGGGCTGGCGCAGGCGCTGCTCGACGTGCACCGGGCCGGGCTGATCCACCGCGACCTCAAGCCCTCGAACGTGCTGCTCGCCGCCGACGGCGTGCGGGTGATCGACTTCGGGATCGCTCGGGCGGCGGAGGGGCAGGACACCAAGCTCACCCGCACCGGGGCGGTGATCGGCTCGCCCGGGTACATGTCGCCCGAGCAGGTCGAGGGGCGTGAACTGACGCCCGCGAGCGACGTGTTCTCGCTCGGCGCCACCCTGGCGGTGGCCTGCGCGGGCCGGCCGGCCTTCGCCGGGGAGTCGCTGCCGCGGATCCTGTTCAACGTCCTGCACGCGGAACCCGAGCTCGACGGGGTGCCGGAGCGGCTGCGGCCCCTGGTCGCCGCCTGCCTGGCCAAGGACCCGGCGGCCCGGCCGACTCCCCGGGAGGTGCTGGCCGCCGTCGGGCGGCTCGCGCCCTCGTCCCGGCCCTGGCCGGAGGCGGTGCACGGGCTGCTCGCCGCGCAGGAGGCGGAGGTCGCCCGGCTGCTCGGCGCCGGGGCGCCGACCGTGGTCGAGCCCGGGCCCGCGGCGGCCCCGGGCTACGGGCCGACCGAGCCGGCGCCGGCCGCCGGGCCCTCGATGCCCGGGCGTCCCGCACCGACCGATCCGGCGCCGGTACGGCGCCCCCGTCGGGGCCGCCGGATCGCCCTGGCGGTGGGCGCGGTGGTGCTGGCCCTCGCCGCGGTGGCCGGCGGGCTGGTGGCCACCGGCGTGGTGAACCTGGACTCGGTGTTCCCCGAGCCGGTCCCCACCCCCGGGAACATCCCGCTCTCGCAGGTCCGGGACGCGTACGCCGCCGTGGTGCCGTCCTGCACCGACGCCCGCAAGGTGACGGCCCCCGCCGACTTCGGCACGCCGCAGGGCAACGCGGGCGACTACCAGGGCACGGACTCCGCGGGCAGGTTCCCCTCCAACTTCTGCGACTGGACCTCGCGCTCCGGCGACCAGGTCCAGATCGCCTGGAACGTCTACCCGACCGTTCCCGGCGGCAGGACCGGTGCCGAGCGGGCCAAGGCGCACTACGAGGACCTCTACATGGGGGGCAAGACCCGCGAGACCGGCACCACCTTCGCCGAGGAGGCCTTCTGGCTCCCGCAGAAGTACCTGTCCGACAACGACTGCGTGCTCTACGTCCGGGACGTCAACCTCTTCGTGTTCGTCTCGGTGAAGGGGGCCACCTATCCGCGCGGACGGTGCGAGGAGATGACCAAGGCGCTCAGCGCCTCGGCCGTGAAGGTCGCCCGGACGGTCTCCACCGACGGCCGGACCCCCGACGCCACCGCCACCCCGACGGCCAAACCGTGACGGGCGCCCCGATGCGGCGGCGCCGCGCGTCCGACCCCGCCGAGGTCGGCCCCTACCAGGTGCTCGCCGAGCTCGGCCGGGGCGGGATGGGCCGGGTGCTGCTCGGCGCCGGGCCGGACGGGCGGCTGGTGGCGGTCAAGCAGGTGCACCAGCGGTTCGCCGCCGACGCCGGGTTCCGGGCCAGGTTCCGCCAGGAGGTGGGTGCCTCTCGCCGGGTCTCCGGCGCCTACACCGCGGCCGTGATGGACGCCGACGTCGAGGCGTCCACGCCCTGGCTGGCCTCCGTGTTCGTGGTCGGCCCCTCGCTGGGCGCCGCCGTCGAGGCCGCCGGTCCGCTGTCGGCGGACGCCGTGCACCGGCTGGCGGTCGGCCTGGCCACGGCGCTGGTGGAGATCCACCGTGCCGGGGTGATCCACCGCGACCTCAAGCCCGAGAACGTGCTGCTCGCCGCGGACGGCGTGCGGGTCATCGACTTCGGCATCGCCCGGGCCGCCGGGGAGGACGCCGAGCTCACCCGCACCGGAGGGGTGATCGGCTCGCCCGCGTACATGTCCCCGGAACAGGCCGAGGGCCGGCCGCTCACCCCGGCCAGTGACGTCTTCTCGCTCGGCTCGGTGCTGGCCCTCGCCCTGACCGGACGCAGCCCCTTCGCCGGGGCCTCCGCCCTGCAAACGCTGTACAACATCGTGCACGCCGAGCCCGACCTCACCGGCGCCCCCGCGGCCACCCGGCCGCTCCTGGCGGCCTGCCTCGCCAAGGACCCGGCCGCCCGTCCGACGCCGGTGCGGCTGCTCGACCTCCTCGGTCCGGTCGCCCCGGCCGGACGGCAGTGGCCGGAGGCGGTGCACGCGTTGATCGCGGCGCAGCGGGCGCAGGTCGACGCGCTGCTCGCGAACCCGCAGGCAGCGGCGGTGCCCCGGCCGCAGGGGACCGAACCGACGTCGTACCACCTGGCGGCGCCGTACCTGGCCACCACCGTGGACGCCGCGCCCGGGCCGGCGGAGCCCGCCGGATCGGCCGCGCCCGCCGGATCGGCCCCGCCCCGGCGCCCGCGCCGCCCCGCCGCGCTGGTGGCCGCCGCGGCCGTCGTCGTGGCGGCCACCGGTGTCGGCGGCTACCTGCTGCTGCGCGATCCGAACAGCCCGGCGGTGCCGGACAAGTACGTCAAGGCACCGGTCTGCGCGGAGGCCGCTCCCCGGCTGCCGCTGCCGTCCGCGCGGCGTGAGCCGGACGAGGACCGGTACGACGAGCAGTCCTCCACCGCCCGGACCAGCTGCTCCTGGTACGGCGTGATCGTGGTCGCCGGCCAGACCTACCGGGACCAGCAGCCGTCCGCGACCGTCCGCTGGGACCTCCGCCGCAGCGCGGGGAGCAGCGACGACGCCACCCGCACGCAGCGCGAGGACTTCGCCGTCTCGGCCGCCGGCCACCGGCGTGACGACGGCCTCGGTGTCGGCGAGGAGGCGTACTGGGACTCCCCGGCGAACGGGGAGAACTGCTCCCTGGCCGTCCGCGACGGCAACCTGCGCGTGCTCGTCGGACTCGGCGGCGCGGACCACCCGGCCGCCGGCTGCCAGGCGGAGGCCGTGAAGGTCGCCCGGGCCGCCCTCGACGCGATGCCGCACTGAGCGGCGCCGGCCGCGAGCCGCGGCACCCCCGTGACCGCGGCTCGCAGCCGGACAGCGGGCCCCGCCCCCGTGGGGAGGGGCGACGCCCGCCGGCTCGGTCGGTCAGTTGCTCACGTCGATGCAACTGCCGGTGTACTCCCCGCCGTCGGCGTTGCTGAAGCCGCACCACCAGCCGGCGGTGACGTAGCCGTACGGCGCGTAGGTCGCGGTGTACCAGCCGCCGCCGGCCGCGTAGAAGCTCGTGCCCGTCAGGAGGGCTCCGGTCGGGCTCTTGATCTGGATGTCGGCCCAGGCGCCCGCACCGTAGTAGGTGGTGTTCTCCATGGTGCTGACGTAGTAGCCGCTGCCGTTGACGGCGAAGCAGACCTTGGGGTCCACGCCGTTGCAGGTGGTGGCGGAGGTGGGCCGGGCGGCGCCGGCGGACGGCCGGTCGGAGGTCGGCGGCCGGTCGGAGGAGCGTCGGACGGTGAGCACACCGTCGGCGGTCCTGACCTCCATGACCGGGACGGCGCCGGAGCGGACCGGGACGGAGCCGGAGCGGACCTGGCCGCCGACCGGGCCGGCCGCGGCGTCGGCCGTACCGCCCGTGCCGAGTGCCGCGAGGGCGACGGCGACCACCGCGGTCCGGGCCGGACCACCGGTCGGACGCGAAGCAGTCCTGCGAGCGCTCATGAGTTCCTCCTTCGGCCGGTCCGTCCGGCGCTCATCCTCCCGGCAGGGCGAGGGACCCCACCACGACGTTGACCCGACGTTGACCTGACACTTCGGCTGCTTCCGGCTACTCTCGTTCGCGATCCGAGCCGGACGGTGGGGGCGACGGCTCGGTTCGCAGGGATCCGGGGGGATGGGTGGGGGCTGCTGTGTTCGCCGCGCTGCTGCGGGAACGACGACTGTCGGCGGGGTGGAGTCAGGACGAGCTGGCGGAGCGTTCGGGGGTGTCGGCGCGATCGATCAGCGCGCTGGAGGCCGGCGGGCGCCGGCCGCGGATGTCCTCGGTGGTCCGGCTGGCCGAGGCCCTCGGGGTGGACCCGGAGACCCGCGCCGCGTGGCTGACTGCGGCCCGCGACCCGGACCCGCGGGGCGCGGAGGCACCGGGTGCCGACCCGAGCGGCGCGGACCGGTGGGTCGCGGAGCGGACGGGAGCGCCGGGCGTGCCGGTCGCGGCGGCGGCACCGGCCGCCGCCACCCCCGCCCTCCGCTCCGTTGCGCCCGGGTCCGCGCCGCTCGGCACCGCCGTCATCACCGGCCCGCAGCAGCTGCCGATGGCCGTCCGGCACTTCACCGGGCGCGCCCGCGAGCTCCAAGTGCTCGACCGGCTGCTGGCCGACGTCGCCCCCGGCTGCGGGGCGGTGGTGATCTCGGCGATCGCCGGCACCGCCGGCGTCGGGAAGACCACCCTGGCCGTGCACTTCGCCCACCGGGTGGCCGAGCACTTCCCCGACGGCCAGCTGTTCGCCAACCTGCGCGGGTTCGACCCGGCCAGGGCGCCGGTCGACGCCGCCGACGTGGCACGCGGCTTCCTGGACGCGCTCGGCGTTCCGGCCCACCGCATCCCCGCCGATCCGGACGGGCAGCTCGCGCTGCTGCGCAGCCGGCTGGCCGGCACCCGGACGCTGATGGTCCTGGACAACGCCCGCGAGGCGGAACAGGTCCGCCCGCTGCTGCCCGGCTCCAACACCTGCCTGGTCGTGGTCACCAGCCGGAACCGGCTGCCCGGACTGGTCGCCCTGGACGGGGCCGTACCGCTGACCCTGGACGTGCTGACGCCCGAGGAGGCGCGGGAACTGCTCGCCCGCCGCCTGGGCGCCGACGTGGTCGAGGAACAGCGGGAGGCGGTCGACGAGCTGGTCGAGCTGTGCGCCCGCCTGCCGCTCGCGCTGAACATCGCCGCCGCCCGGGCGGCCGAGGAGCCCGGCACGCCGCTCGGGGTGTGGGCGGGTGAACTGCGCGACTCCCGCGTCCGCCTGGACCTCCTGTCGGCCGGTGACAGCCACGCCGACGTCCGGGGGGTGTTCTCCTGGTCCTACCGCGCCCTGGCTCCGCAGGCCGCCCGGCTGTTCCGGCTGCTCGGCCTCCACCCGGGCCCGCACATCAGCGCGGCCGCGGCCGCGAGCCTCGCGGGCCTGCCGCAGTCCGAGACCCGCCGCCTGCTGGAGGACCTGCACCGCGCCCACCTGATCACCGCCCCGGAGCGGGGCCGGTACACCTTCCACGACCTGCTGCGGGCCTATGCGGCCGAGCAGGCGGCCGCGTCCGAGTCGCCGGAGGGCCAGGCCGGGGCGACCCTGCGGATGTTCGACCACTACCTGCACTCCGCGCACCGCGCCGGCTGCCTCGCCTACGCCGACGACGCCTCCTGGCAGACGCTCGACCTCGCCGAACCGGCCGCCGGCGTCACGCCCGAGGAACCGGCCGACCGCCGGCAGGCGCTCGCCTGGTACCGGGAGGAGCAGCCGGTGCTGGAACGGGTCGTCGACGCGGCGCACCGGACCGGGGCCGATGTCCACGCCTGGCAGCTCGTCGGCGCGCAGGTCGCCTACCTGCTCAAGTCGGGGCTGTGGCAGCAGTGGCAGCGGGCGAGCGAGATCGCGCTGGCCGCCGCGGAACGCACCGGGGACCTCCGCCACCAGGCCCACGCGCACCGCTGGCTCGGCCAGGTGCACCGCTCCCAGGACCGCCAGCCGGAGGCCCAGCGCGAGCTGCGGCTGGCCCTGCGGCAGTTCGAGGCGCTCGGCGACCGGCCGCGCCAGGGCAGGACGCAGCTCGACCTCGCCATCGCTCACGGCGAGGTGCGGGCCAACGCCGAGGCGGTGGCCGAGTCCCGTCGGGCCCTGGAGCTGTTCCAGGCACTCGGGGACCCTTCCGGACAGGCCCTCGCGCTCAACAGCATCGGCTGGTACCTGGCGCAGCAGGGCGAGCTGAGGGAGGCGCTCCCGTACTGCCGCCGCGGGCTGGACCTGGCCCGCGAGGCCGGCAACCTGCCGGGGCAGTCGTCGATCTGGGACAGCATCGGCTTCATCCACCACCAGCTCGGCGAGTACCACGCGGCGCTGCCCGCCTACCACGAGTCGCTGCGGCTGCGGCAGGCGGTCGGCGACTACTTCCTCCAGGCCGACATCCACACCCACATCGGCGACACCCACCTCGCCCTCGGCGACGTCGAGGCCGCCCGGAGCGCCTGGTTGCTCGGCCTCACCATCCTGGAGGACCTGCAGCACCGCGACGCCGACGCCGTTCGGGCCCGGCTCAACGCGCTGCCCGGAGCAGGGCGAGCGATGCCGGAAGCGACCTGACGGGGTGCCGCCCGCCCCCGGGCACCGCGGGCACGGTCCACCGGCGCAGCCGTGCGGCCGATGCGGCCGGAACCCTCCGCCCGGCCGCCCGGCCGCCCGGCCGACGCTCGGCACCGGCACTCAACGAGGCATGAGCCGTTCGGTCCGTCCGGTCCGTCCGGTCCGTCCTGTCTTCGGCCCGGCCGGGACGGTGCGCCGGTCGACGGCGCGGCGGATCAGATCCGGGTGTCCTCGACCACCGGCAGGTCCCGGTCCGCCCCGTCCTGCTGCACGAGGGCCGTGCGCGGCGCGGCGGCCGGCTTCTTGCCGCAGAAGGCCGGCTCCAGGGCGTTCATCAGCCCCTGGGTCACGGCGCCGTTGTTGGAGGCGTTGGCGAACACGACCACGCTGCGCTGCCCGTCCGGCGTGGTGAAGGACTGCGTCTGGTAGCCCTGGACGATGCCGCCGTGCCCGTACACGTCCCCGCAGGAGAGCGAGATGCGGCGCAGCCCCAGGCCGTAGCTGATCCTGGCGGTCGGGGTCGGCAGCACGGCCTCCATCTGCTTGAGCGAGGCGTCCGAGACCAGGCCGCCGTTGCCGCCGGCCATCAGGGCGGTCAGGAAGCGGTCGAGGTCCTCGGCGGAGGAGATGACGGCTCCGGCGCTCCAGACCCAGGAGCCGGTCTGCTCGGTGGAGTCCAGCAGCGGCTTGGTCCGGTCGTCGTTGGTCAGGTAGCCGGTGATGTGGCGGCCCTCGATCCGCTGGTCGGGGACCACGAAGGAGGTCCTGTCCAGGCCGAGCGGCTCCAGAATCCGATCGCGCAGCACGTCCGGGTACGGGCGGCCGGTGAGGTGCTCGACGGCGAGGCCCATCAGGACGAAGTCGGTGTTGGAGTAGGAGTAGCGGGTGCCGGGGGTGTACTGCTGGCCGTGCCTGACGGACATCGCCACCAGGTCGGCGGGGTTGTAGACCTTGGTGCGGATGCGGGCCTCGAAGGCGCTGGTGGTCTCCTCGCCGGGCTGCTCCAGCAGGTCGTTGGTGTGGTCGTAGACGCCCGCGCGGTGCTCCATCACCTGGCGGCCGGTCATGTCCCAGCCGGCCGGCAGGGTGCCGGCGGGCAGGTAGTCCCGCAGCGGCTTGTCCAGGTCGATGCGGCCCTCCTCCGCCAGTTGCATCACGAGAACGGCCGCGAACATCTTGCTGTTGCTGCCGACCCGGAACCTCCACGAGGAGTTCATCGGGGTACCGTCCAGGTCGGCCCGGCCGACGCTGACCGAGCGGGTCCGCTCGTCCCCGCCGTGGTCGCGGATGACGGCGAAGGCGCCGGGGGCACCCGCCCCCATGGTGGCCTGAAGCGCGCTGAGCACCCCGGCGGTGTCGGGTACGGGCAGTGCGGTGGTGTCCCGGTCGGCGGCCAGGGCGGGCACGGTGCCGGTCGCCGCCAGGACGGCAGCGGCGGCGGCCACCGCGAAGGGGCGCAACAGACTGGTCTTCGCCATGTTCCTCGGCTCTCTCGCGAACTGACGCGGCGTCCGGTTGCGCCGCTCGAAGATCACTATCTCCGGCCGGGGCACCCGAGGCAATCTGAACCCGATCGCCCGCATCGTCCGTTGTCGGGCGGTTTTGCCGGGCGCACCGCCCGTTTCCCGGCCCGGGGACAAGGTTTCACCTGCCGTCGTCTACCCGCGTCGAGGGCGGTGCCCGCATCCTGTTCGGGCGCTCCGCTCGCCTCCCCGCACGCCGCACCCCGCTCCCTCAATGACTTCCCCTCACCGCATCCGGAGTCCCCATGTCCCTGGCCACCTCCGCGCGCCGGGCCGGCGCCCTGCTGCTGGCCGCCGCCGGCCTGCTGTCCGCCACCGGCACCGCCCACGCCACCGGCACGTACACCGCGGTCGTCTTCCCCGACCAGGACCACACGGTGGTCTACGACCTGATCGGCTCGGCGGCCAGGACCGTCGACGTGACCATGTACGAACTGCGCGACACCACCGCCGTCAACGCCCTGATCGCCCGCCAGCGGGCCGGGGTCAGGGTCCGGGTGATCCTGGACGGGCAGCACACCTCGGTCAACGGCTCCGCCTACAACGCGCTGAAGGCGGCCGGCGTGGGCGTGACGTACTCCTCCTCGGCGTTCGTCTACACCCACCAGAAGACCGTCACCGTGGACGGCGCCACGTCGCTGATCATGACCGGCAACCTGGACTCGACCTACTACGCGAACGACCGCGACTACGGCGTCGTCGACACCGACGCCAACGACGTCGCCGCGATCGATCGGGTCTTCGCGGCCGACTACGCCAGGACCTCCGTCACCCCGTCGGACGGCGACAACCTGGTGTGGTCGCCCACCGACTCCCAGGCCCGCCTGCTGGCGCTGATCAACGGCGCGCGGACCACGCTGGACGTGGAACAGCTGGAGTTCGGGGACCCGGCCCTGGTGGACGCGGTCACCGCCGCCGCCGAGCGCGGTGTCGCCGTGCGGATCGTGGGTATGAACCCGGACACCTACGGTTCGCAGTTCGACCAGGTCACCGCTGCCGGCGTCAGGGTGGTCAGCTACTCCTCGACCACCGGCCTGTACATCCACGCCAAGGCGGTCGTCGCCGACTACGGCACCGCCACGGCGAAGGTGTTCGCCGGTTCGGAGAACTTCTCCGACAACTCGCTGAACCACAACCGCGAGCTGGGCCTGATCGTCTCCGACCCCGGGGTGCTCGGCACCGTCGAGTCGACCTTCGCCACCGACTTCGCCAACGGCAGCCCCTACTAGGCCGGGCCGTTCGCGAATGCCCAGAGCTCCACAGCGCACGTCTCCCCGAGCCGTTCTCACCCGAGGATTGTCATGACTCCGTCTGCGAAGCCCCTGAACGAGACCCCGCCGAACGACACCCCGCCGAACGGCGCCCGCCCGGGCGACGGCCGCCGCCCCCGCTCCCGCCGCGCCGCGACCGCGATCGGCTCGGCCGTCGCCCTGGTCGCCGCCTCCGGCGGGCTCTGGGCCGCCACCGCCACCACCGCCCAGGCGGCCGGGCTGCCCACGCCCGACCACATCGTGGTCGTGGTGATGGAGAACCACGCCTACACCCAGATCATCGGCAGCAGCAGCGCGCCCTACCTCAACAACACCCTGAAGGCGGGCGGCGGCAACCTCACCCAGTCCTTCGCCATCACCCACCCCAGCGAGCCGAACTACTACGCCCTGTTCTCCGGCTCCACCCAGGGCAGGGTCGACGACAGCTGCGTGACGGTCGGCGGGTTCCAGGCCCCGAACCTGGCCTCCGAGGTGGCCGCCGCCGGCAAGACCTGGGCCAGCTACAACGAGACCCTGCCCAGCCAGGGCAGCACGGTCTGCAGCAGCGGCAAGTACGCGCAGAAGCACAACCCCTGGTTCGGCTTCGGCAACGTCCCGCTCAGCTCGGCGAAGACCTTCGCCCAGTTCCCGACCGACTACACCACCCTGCCGAACGTCTCCTTCGTCATCCCGAACCTGTGCAGCGACATGCACGACTGCTCGGTCAGCACCGGCGACACCTGGATCAAGAACAACCTGGGGGCGTACGCCAGCTGGGCGCAGACCCACAACAGCCTGCTGGTGGTCACCTTCGACGAGGACAACAGCCTGTCCGGGAACCGGATCCCGACCGTGTTCTACGGCGCGCACGTCGCCCCCGGCAGCAGCTCGGCCACCAGCTACAACCACTACAACGTGCTGCGCACGCTGGAGGACCTCTCCGGGGCGAGCGGCCACGCGGGCAACGCGGCGAGCGCGGCGGACATCACCGGCATCTGGAACTGACCTCCCGCTCGCAGGGCGCCTGGGGCGCCCAGGGCGTCCGGGAGCCGACCGGGACCGGCGGCTGCTGCGCGGCCGCCGGTCCCGGCGCTTCCGGCGCCGCTTCCGGCGCTCGCGGCCCTGGTCCCGGTGCTTCCGGCGCCGCTTCCGGCGTTCCCGCTTCCGGTGCCGCGGGCGCGGTGCCGAGTCGGCGCACCCCCGGTACCGCCGCCGTGCCCGCGCAGACCGCGGTCACCAGGACCGCCGCGGTCAGCAGCGGCACCCGGCTGCCCCAGGCGTCGGCGGCCAGCGGCGCCAGGACGTACCCGACGGGTGCAACGGCCAGCGAGAGCAGCCAGTCGTAGGAGGTCACCCGGGCCAGCACCCGGGGCGGGAAGTCCTGCTGGACCACCGTCTCCCAGACCGGGTTGAGGAAGCCCAGCCCGGCCGTCGCCACCCCGTAGGCGAGCACCGCCACCGGCGCGGGCGCCGGTACGGCCAGCGCCAGCAGCGGCAGCCCGTACAGGGCGAGGGCGAGGTTGCCGACCAGGACCGGGCGCCGGGGCCGGACCCGGCCGGCGACCAGCGAGCCCACCAGGAGCCCCACCGCCGCGGCCTGGGTGATCGCCACCCAGACGCCGTCCCCGCCCAGACGCGTGGCGGCGATCAGCGGGCCGAGGGTCAGCGCGACGGCGCTCGCTCCGTTCCAGACGCCGTGGGCGATCAGGCTGGTCCAGTACCAGTCCCGGGAGCGCACCTCGCTCCAGCCCTCGGCGAGGTTCCGGCGCAGCGAGCTCGGGCCGGTGGGCACGTGGTTGACGCTGATCCGGGTGAGCAGGGCCGCGCTCAGCAGGAACGAGGCGCCGTCGAGGACGAAGGCCCAGCCCGGTCCGGCCGTGAGGACCAGGACCCCCGCGAGGGCCGGGCCGCCGAGCCGGGCGGCGCTGGTGGCCGAGCCGAGCAGGGCGTTGGCGCGCAGCCGGTGCTCGGCCGGGACGGTGCCCCTGACCAGTGGCGAGGCCGTCGGCATGGCGAAAGCGGAGGCGGCGCCGCCGATCACCTCGGCGACGGCGATGTGGGTGAGGACCGGGCGGCCGCCGAGGAGTTCGAGGCCGACGAGCAGCTGGGTGGCGGCGCGCAGCAGGTCGGTGGTGAGGGCGACGAGGCGCGGGTCGAAGCGGTCGCCGACCACCCCGCCCAGGGGCAGCAGGAGGAGCCTGGGCACCATGGCGCAGCCGAGGACGAGGGCGAGGGCCCCGGAGGAGCCCGTGGCACGGGTGATGGCGATGGCCAGGGCGGCGGGCACGGCGGCGTCACCGAGAGTGGAGACCGTACGGCCGACCAGGAGCAGACGGAACCCTGGGAGGCGCAAGGGGTGTTGGGACATGTGCGGGACTGTATTTCGGTAGCGAAATTTTGGCAACGAATATTTCGGTGCCGACAGAAGTGTCGCCTTTGTAGACTCCTCCCATGCCCGAGCACCCGACCCCTCAGCCGCACCCGCCCCGGGACTGGACGGACGGCCACGTCGAGCGCTGGCTGCCGGTGCTGGCCGACCTCGACCCCGACATCGAGGGGGCGGTGACCCGGATGTCGCGGCTCACCCACCACCTCGGCCGGGTCCGGGAGCAGGGCGTCTCCGACTACGGCCTGCACAAGCACGAGTTCGACACCCTCCACGTGCTGGCCGGCCGTGGTGGCCACGCCGCCCCCTCCGACCTGCGCGCCGACCTCAACCTCGCACCCGCCTCCGTCACCGGACGCCTGGAATCCCTGGAGCGCCGCGGGTTCGTCCTCCGCACGCCGTCCACGGAGGACCGCCGGAAGGTCGACATCGTCCTGACGGAGGCCGGGCGAGCCGCCTGGCAGGAGGCCCTCGACGTGGTCGGGCGCGAGGAGCGGCGGCTGCTCGGCGTGCTGAGCGAGGACGAGCGGCGCACCCTGTCGGGCCTACTGCGGAAGGTGATGCTGGCTCAGGAGGCGACGGCCGGCGGGTGACCGCCCGGCGGTTCCGGCGACCGCCTGGTGGTTCCGGTGACCGCGGCTCTCGGTGACCGCGGCTCGGGAACGGCGTGCTCCGGGCGCCGAGTCCGGTCGGTCCGGGGGCGGCGCGCGTTTATCGCCCGTTGATCACTGCCGCCTAGCGTCGGGGGCATGGACGACAGAACGGCCGAGCGGCCGGGGGCGGCGCCCGAGGGGCGGATGACGGGGCGGATCACGGAGCAGGACGCCGATCGGTTCCGGCAGTTGCTGGCCGGGCTGGAGCACTCCTTGGCGGCGGACCGCGAGTCGGCGGGGCGGCGTGATGCCTGAGGCCGTCGAGGTGCGGCCGGTGGTGGTGCTGCCGCTCTGGCGGCGGGACGCACGGCAGGAGGACGCGAAGCGGCCCGGGGTGCTGCGGGGGCACCCCGGGCCGGCGGCGTCCGACCGGGCCGGGCCGGACCGGCAGGAGCGGCAGGGCGGCTGACGGGCCGTCGTCAGCAGTCGCAACCGCAGTCGCACCCGTCGCAGCAGCAACCGCAGTCGTTGCAACTGCCGCAGCACTCGCCGCAGTCACCGCAGTCGCAGTCGCAGCAGTCGTGCCGCTCGCAGAAGCCCTTGCGGCGTTCCCGGGTGAACGGATGCTCGTGCTCGCAGCAGAGCAGCTGGCAGGTGCAGGCCAGCAGCGCCCAGACCGCGCACCCGGCGAGCAGGTTGCGCGGCGGCGGCGGCTTCTGTCCCGGCGGCGTGAAGCCGGGGCCCTGCGGCAGCCACGGGGAGACCGGCGCGTTCGGGTCCTGGCCGGGGTGCGGCTGGCCCGGGGCGCCGGGCGGCACCTGGCGGGGCGGCGCGTCCTGCGGGTGCTCGCCGTGGGAACCGCGCCGACAGGCCGCCCCGTGCGCGGGCCGGCCGAAGACCCGGTCGACCGCGCGTTCGGTCTCGTGCGCCAGGAGCACGTGGACGAGCGCGCGGTCGCTCAGCTCGACCTCCCGCAGGGCGAGCCGGATGCCGTGGACGGCGTCCCGGCAGAGCCGTTCGGCCTCGGCGCGGTCGGTGCCGGTGGCGGTCAGCGGGTTCCAGGCGCCCGAGGCGGCGTCGGCGGCCTGGTCCTCGGCGGCGTCGAGGAGGTGGGCGAGCCGGCCGAACAGCCGTCCGGCCTCGGCGAGCGGGGCGGCGTTGCCGGGGCGCCCGGCGATCACCGCGGTGTGGGCGAAGGCGGCGGAGGTGGCGGTCTCCGTCGGCTCGGTGACCATCAGCACCGAACTGCCGGGCAGCAGCGAGCGTTCCAGCCCGCCCTGCCGGGAGGCGGCGTCGAGCAGCACGGCGGTGTCGAAGCCGACCGCGGAGGCGGTGCCCGAACTCTTCCGCTCCCAACGCCTGGTCACCACCCGGGCTCCGGCGGCCACCGGCCGGCGGGCGAAGACGCCGTCCCGGTCCTCGACGTGGTCGCGGATCTTCACCGAGGCGAGCGCGAGCGAGACGGCGGCGGCCAGCCGGGCGCCCTCGCCCTTGGCGACGGAGGCGGTCCGCATGCCGCGCAGCGGGCACGGTCCGGCGGTGCGCCGCCAGGAGGAGTCCTCCCGGGCGGCCTGGGCCTCGACCAGGACGGAGATGATCAGACCGTCGTAGTTGGTGGCAGTCCGGGCGAGTTGGCCGTGGTCGTCGCGCAGCGCGAGGCAGAGCCCGCACAGGTGCGCCATCCAGGAGGTCTGGAGCCGCTCGGACAGCCGGTGCCTGCACGGTCTGATGATGCCGAACACGATGGTGGTCCCCCTCGCCCATGGGGCCGCTGACCGGCCACTTTATCGGTGAACATCATATGATCGGCGCCTGCTGGGCCGGCGTGGCCGGGGACGAGCCGTCGTCAGACCGTGACCGCAGCCGGGAAAGGCCGCGAAGGTGATCTCACATCCGGGATAGCATCGCGGATATGGGAATCGACACGGCCGCCGACGAGCGGCTGGCCCGACGCCTCGCCGAACTCCGTCTCCAACGCAACTGGACGCTAGAGGAGTTGGCGTGCCGGGCGGACGTCAGCCGGTCCACGCTGTCCCGGGTGGAGCGGGCCGAGGTCAGCCCCACCGCCGCCCTGCTCGGGCGGCTCTGCGCCGTGTACGGGCGGACCATGTCCCGTCTGCTCGCCGAGGTGGAGTCCGAACCGGCCCGGCTGGTGCGGGCCGACGAGCAGCGGGTGTGGCGGGACGAGGCGACCGGCTTCGTGCGCCGCTCGGTGTCGCCGCCGCACGGGTCGCTGCGCGGCGAGGTGATCGAGGGACTGCTCCCGGCCGGTGCGGACATCGCGTACGACCGCCCCTGCCCACCCGGACTGGAGCACCACCTGTGGCTGTTCGAGGGCGCCCTGGAGCTCACCCTGGACGGCGAGGCGCAGCTGCTCGGCCCCGGTGACTGCCTCCGCTACGGCTCCGGCACCAGCCGCTTCCGCAGCCTGGGCCCCGGCTGCGCCCGGTACGCACTCCTGGTGGTCGAGCCGTGAGCGCCGCCGCCACCGGCCCGGCGGCCGGCGGACCGATACGCCCCGACCGGGACGGCGACCCGGCGGCCGGCGTCCCGTCGATCGACGCTCCGCCACTCGACGTCCCGGCAGTCGTCCCGTCAGTCGACGGCGGGTCAGCCGACGGCGCCCCGACGGCCACGCCGCGCAAGGAGCGCTTCGACGCCGCCGGGCGCCGCGTGCTGCTGGTCTGCGTCGCCGGCGGCTTCACCACGCTGCTCGACCAGTCCGTCCTCAACACCTCGGTCCCCGCCCTCCGCGAGACCCTCCACGCCCACCCCGCCCACCTGCAGTGGATCGTCGCCGGCTACTCGCTGGCCTTCGGCCTCGCCCTGGTCCCCGGGGGCCGGCTCGGTGACGTCAAGGGCCGCAAGTGGTTCTTCGTCGCCGGGCTCGCCCTGTTCACCGCGGTCAGCCTGGTCTCCGCGACCGCCACCGACCCCGCGGTGCTGATCGCCGCCCGGCTGCTCCAGGGCGCGGGCGCCGGGCTCGTCAACTCCCAGATGATCGGCACCCTCCAGGACGTCTTCGACGGTCAGCTGCGCGCCCGAGCGCTCGGCATGTACGCCGTCACCGGCAGCCTCGCCTTCGCCCTCGGCCCGCCCGTCGGCGGGCTGGTGCTGGCGGCGGCCGGCCCCGGACTCGGCTGGCGCCTGACCTTCCTGCTGAACGTCCCGTTCGGCCTGGCCACCGTCGTCCTGGCCGCCCGGCACCTGCCCAGGCCGCGACCCAGCGCCCGGCAGACCGACCTCGACCTGACCGGCCTGCTGCTGGTCGGCGCGCTCACCCTCGTCCTGATGCTGCCCTTCGTCCAGCCACCCGGCTGGACCGGCTGGATCGGCTTCACGGCCGCCGCCCTGCTGCTGCTCGGCACGCTGATCCGGTGGCAGCGCCGCTACGCCCGCCGGGGCGGCCACCCGCTGATCCACCCGGCGCTCACCCGTTCCGCGCCGTACGCGCTCGGCACGGCCACCGCGATGGCCCAGTTCGGCTCCTCGCTGGCCGCCTCGCTCGTCCTCACCATGTTCCTCCAGGACGGCCTGGGCCTGTCCCCGCTGGGCGCCGCCCTGGTCGCCCTGCCCTCCGCCCTGGCCATGGCGGCCGCCTCCGCGCTCGCCTGGCGGGTGGTGCAGCGCATCGGGCGACGCACCGTCACCCTCGGGATGGCCGGCTCCGCCCTGGCCATGCTCGGCAGCGGACTGGTCGGCCACTGGGCCCCGGCCGCCGCGCTGCCCTGGCTGCTCGCCCTCCTGCAACTGCTCAGCGGCGCCTCGGTGGGTCTGATGGGCCCGACCAACCAGGCGTTCGTGCTGCGTCACGCGCCCGCCGAGGCGGCGGGGGTGAGCGGGGCGATCCTGCAGATGACCCAGCGGATCGCGGCCGCCGTCGCGGTCTCCGCGCTGTCCGGGGTCTACCTGCGGGCGACCGCCGGGGGCGGCGACCACCGCTCCGCCTACCTGGCCGCCGGCGCGGTGTGCGCCGCGGTGGCCGGACTCGCGGTGCTGACCTCGGTGTTCGCCGGGCGGGCCGCCGAGCGGGTGCGCCCCGGGGAGGAGCCCGTCGCGGTGAGCCGAGGGCGAACAGCCGTCCGGTGACGGCCCGTGGGCCCGTACCGTGGCGGGCATGACGAACGTACGGACGGTGGAACTCCCCGAGGTCACGCTCGCCTACCGCGAGAGCGGCCGGATCGGCGGCCCGCCGCTGGTCCTGCTGCACGCCCTCGGCGAGCGCGCGACCGACTGGGACGTCGTGCTGCCGGACCTCGCCCCCGGGCACCACGTGTACGCGCTCGACCTGCGCGGCCACGGCGACAGCGGCCGCACCGCCGCCTACAGCCTGGAGGCGATGCGCGAGGACGTCGTCGCCTTCCTCGACGCGCTCGGCCTGGCGCGGGTCGACCTGGTCGGCCACTCGATGGGCGGCGCCGTCGCCTACCTGCTCGCCCAGGCCGCGCCGGAGCGGGTCGACCGGCTGGTCCTGGAGGAAATCCCGGCGCTGCACCCGCGCCCGTCGAGCGTGCCGCCGGAGGGGGCCGACGAACCGGCGCACTTCGACTGGGCGATGGTCCGCGCCGTCAAGGCGCAGCTCGACGACCCCGACCCGGCCTGGCGGGAGGGGCTGACCCGGATCACCGCCCGCACCCTGGCCGTCGCGGGCGGGCCGGCCAGCCCCGTTCCCCAGGAGCGGATCGCCGAACTCGTCCGGCTCGTCCCGGACTGCGGCCTGGTCACGATCGAGGCCGGGCACCTGGTGCACAGTGCCCGGCCGGCCGAGTTCGTCGCCGCCGTGGCGCCGTTCCTGGAACGCTGAGCGGCCGTCCGGCGCGGGTACCGCCCGGCACCACCTGCCGGGCGACGGCTGCGAACGCCCGACGGCTGCGGATGCCCGACGGTCGCGGGTGCGGACCGTCCCCCCGCCGACGGGCAGACGGTCCGCCGCTGCCCCGCTACACGCCGGACTCCGCGGGCAGCCGCCCGCTGCGCACGGCCGCGACCAGCTCGGCGTGGTCGGCCTCGGTGCGGTCCGCGTACGCCACGGCGAACGCGGCGACCGCCTCGTCCAGTGCCTCGCTCTTTCCGCAGTACCCGGCCAGCAGCTCGGGGTCGGCGGTGTGGGCGTGCGCCCGGGCGAGCAGGGCGCCGGTGATCCGGGCGTAGTCGTCCAGTTGGTCGGGCAGCAGCGCGGCCGGGTCGACGCTGCCCTTGCGGTTGCGGAACTGCCGCACCTGGCAGGGGAGTCCGTCGACGGTCGTCCAGCCGAGCAGGGTGTCGCTGACCACCTGCATGTGCTTCTGGCCGAGCACGACCCGCCTGCCCTCGTGCTGCCGTTCCGCCCGCGCGGCGCCGTCGAGGTGCGGCAGCAGCACGGACGGGCGGGCCTCCTTCACCTGGAGCACCAGGGGCTGGTCCCGGTGGTCGGTGAGCAGCACCACGTAGGAGCGGGTGCCGACACTGCCGGTGCCCACCACCCGGAACGCCACGTCCTGCACCCGGTAGCGGGACAGCAGGGTGCGCACCTCGGGGGGCACCGTCGCCACGTACGGGCCGAGTGCCTCGGCCACCGCCCGGGCGGTCGCGTCGGTCACCTCGGTGAGCACCGGCGCGGCCGCGGTGAAGCGCCAACCGCCGTCCGCGGTCCGGGTGGTGCTGCGGGCGGCGAACCGGGCGCTGGTGTTGCCGAGCGCCTTCGCGCCGACCTTCCGGAGGACGTCGGTGAGGTCGTGGGCGTCGGCGAAGGACACCAACTGCTCGTCCGCCACGGCGTTCCAGGCGTCCAGTGAGGGCAGCTTGGCGAGCGTGCGCACCGTCCGGCGGTACGCGCCGGCCGCGTGCTGGGCGGCCGCCCGGGCGGTGGTCTCGCTCGCCCCCGTCTCCCGGCCGGCCAGCACCAGGCTGGTGGCCAGGCGCTTGAGGTCCCACTCCCACGGGCCGGGCACGGTCTCGTCGAAGTCGTTGATGTCCATGACCAGTTGGCCGCGCGCATCGCCGTAGAGGCCGAAGTTCGCCGCGTGGGCGTCCCCGCACAGCTGGGCGTCCACACCGCTCACGGGCGTGCCGGCCAGGTCGGCGGCCATCAGCCCGGCCGAGCCGCGCAGGAAGGCGAACGGCGTGGTGGCCATCCGGCCGACCCGGATCGGCACCAGCTCCGGTATCCGTCCGGCGTTGGAGGCCTCGATGGCCTCCACGGCGGTCGGCCGGCCGGCAGCGGTCGCGAACTCCGCGTGCCGCTCCCGCGGCACCCGCCGCCGCAGGGCCTTCCCGCGTTCCCGCGCCCGTCCGTCCCGGTCGGTCGCGAACCCGTCCACCGCGAACCGCCGCCGCACCTCGGTGCCTCTGCCGTCTGCCACTGCTCCCCGCCCGTACGTTCCGTTCGATCCGGCCCGTGACCTGCACGGACCGGTCCATCGGGGGGTAGGGACGTCCGGCGCGGCGCGGTGGTTCCTCACGCGGGCGCCGGGATCGGGCGCGGCGGCCGCGGGGTAGCGTGGGCGGGTGGACGATCTTCGGAGGGGGCCGGCCTCGCGCGTTCCGGCCGCCGCTGCGGCGGGCCTGACCGTGGCCGCGGGCCTCGGGGTGCGGGCCGGGGCGGCGGCCCTCGGGGTGCGGGCCGGGGCGGTGGGCGAGGTCGCCAAGTACGCGGGCGACGCGCTCTACACCGTCCTGGTGTACGCCCTGGTGGTGCTGGTCGCGCCGGCGGTGCGCCCGGCGCGGGCGGCCCTGTGGGCAGCGGCGGTGAGCTGGGCGGTGGAGCTGTTCCAGGCCACCGGGCTGCCGGAGGCGTGGGGCCGGCACAGCGGGCTGGTGCAGCTGGTCCTCGGGTCGACCTTCGATCCACCGGATCTCGCCTGGTACCCGGTCGGCGCGCTCGGTGCCGCCCTGGTCCACCGGGCGCTGCGGGCGCAGCGCGCCACAGCGCCCGGTGGGAGCGGCTGATCAACCGTCAGAGCGGCAGCAGCTCGGGGCGCTTGGGCTCGACGTGGTCGCCCGAGGACTCGCCGCGCAGGCGCCGGCCGACCCATGGGAGCAGGTACTCGCGGGCCCACTGGAGGTCCGCCCGCCGCTGGTCGGCGGGGGACAGGACGGGCGCGGCCGGCCAGGGGGCCTCCGGGTCCTGCGCGGTGGCCAGGCCCAGCGAGCGGGCGGCCAGCAGGGCCACCCGCTGGTGGCCGTCGGGGGAGAGGTGCAGCCGGTCCTCGCTCCAGGCGCGGCGGTCCTGCACGGCGCGCAGGGACCACAGGTCGGCCACCTTGCAGCCGTAGCGGTCGGCGACGGCCCGCATGTGCCCGTTGTAGGTGGCGATCTTGCCGCGCAGGTGCTTGAGCAGCGGCACGTCCTTGGTGTCGAAGCCGGTGCAGATCAGCACCGTCCCGGCGGACACGGAGAGTTGGGCGATGGCCGCCTCGAATCGCTCGGCGACCTCGTCCGGGTCGCTGCCGGGCCGCAGGATGTCGTTCCCGCCGGCGCAGAAGGTGACCAGGTCGGGCTGGAGCCGGCGGACCTGCGGCACCTGCTCGGCCACGATCTGGTCCAGCAGCCGCCCGCGCACCGCCAGGTTCGCGTAGCGGAACGCGCCCGGCGGCCGCCCCTCGGCGAGCATCCCGGCCAGGCGGTCGGCCCAGCCGGCGAAGGCGCCGTCCGCACCGGGGTCGTTCAGGCCCTCGGTGAAGCTGTCGCCCAGGGCGGCATACGAACTGAGGTCAAGGGTCTCCTGGAGGTTCGGCATGAAGAAGATAGTTCACTGAATCAAGTGACCTACGCCACCGTAGGTCATGCCGCGCGCGCGTGAGATGGGCCACGTACCCCGCGCCGGTCGGCCGCGGCCCGCAGAGCGCCGCAGTCGGAAAACCACAAGATCCTTGCCCCCTTCCCGTTTTGGGCCCGAACGGACGATGCTCGAGGGGTGCGGCCGACCGGCCGCCGTCCTTCCAGGGGGAAGCCAGCCGTGAGCCTTTCCGAGCACCCGGACCCGACCGAGAACCCGTCCGCCGGTACCGCGGACCCGACGACCGACGCGGACCCGACCATCGCCGGGGACCCGACCGCCGACGAGCACTGGACCATCGACGACCGCTGCACCAACTGCGACGTCGCCCGCCAACTCGCGCCCGACCTGATCGTCGAGCGTGCCCGCACCTCCGAACTGCTCCGCCAGCCGCGCGACGAAGCCGAGCGCCGGCAACTGCTCGCCGCCGCGCACGCCTGCCCGACCCGCTCCATCCGCCCCGGGAGCGGCCGGCTCGACCCGGCCACCGACCCGTTCCCGCTCGCCCTGGACGACGGGGTGCTGCTGCTCGGCCACAACTCCCGCCGCACCGCGGGCGCCAACTCCTACCTGTGCCGCCGTCCGACCGGCTGGGTGATGATCGACACGCCCCGCTACAGCGAGGGCCTCGCCGCCCGCTACGAGGCGCTCGGCCCGGTCACCGACGTGCTGCTCACCCACCGCGACCACGCCGCCCACGGCCGCGCGTACGCCGACCGCCTGGGCGCCCGGCTCTGGATCCACGAGGGCGACCTCGCGTACGCCCCCGACGCGGACCGGGTGCTGCGCGGCACCGACCCGGTCGAGGTCTCCCCCGGCCTGGTCGCCCACCCCTTCCCCGGGCACACCCTCGGCAGCGTCCTGTACGTCGCCGACGAGCGCTACTGCTTCAGCGGCGACAGCCTGTACTGGTCCCGCACCAACCAGGACATCGAGGTGCAGGAGGCGGTGACCTGGTACTCGATCGAGGAGCAGTCCGCCTCGCTGGACCGCAGCCTGGGCGCGCTGCGCTTCGAGTGGCTGCTGCCCGGCCACGGCGACAAGCGCCGGATGTCCGCCGAGGAGGCCGACCGCCGTCTGCGCGCCCTGGCCGTCCGCGCCCGGGAGTTGCGCACCGAGCCGGTGGACTTCGCCGCCGTGCGCTGGTAGCCGCCGGGCAGGGGCATGCGTGCGCCGGGGCTCGCGCCGGGTGCGCGGGGGGTTGCACCCGGCCGGGGCGCCCGCGCGGGTGTGCGAACGGGAGCGGCTGGGCAGCGGCCTCTGGGGCGGGGTGCACCCCGCATTCCGGCGACCCGAGGACGGTTGAGCGATGCCCACGCAGACCCCGGCGCGTACGGCGCGGCCGCGCCGCTACCTGATGTGCCGGCCGACGTACTTCACGGTGGACTACGCGATCAACCCGTGGATGGACCCGGCGCAGCCCACCGACACCGCGCTGGCTGTGCGCCAGTGGGAGCGGCTCTACTGGGCGTACCGCCGCCTCGGCCACACCGTCGAGCTGATCGAACCGGTGCCGGGGCTGCCCGACATGGTGTACGCCGCCAACGGCGCCACCGTGCTGGACGGCCGGGCCCTGGTGGCGACCTTCCGCCACCCGGAGCGGGCCGCCGAGTCCGAGGCCTACCAGGCCTGGTTCCGCGCGCACGGCTTCCGCGCGGTGCACCGGGCCCGGCACGTCAACGAGGGCGAGGGGGACCACCTGGTGGTCGGCCGCCGGGTGCTCGCCGGGACGGGCTTCCGCTCCTCGCGGGCCGCCCACGCCGAGGCGGAGGAGCTGTTCGGCGTGCCGGTGGTCAGCCTCACCCTCGTCGACCCGCGCTTCTACCACCTGGACACCGCGCTCGCCGTGCTCGCCGACGACCACGTCATGTACTACCCGGAGGCCTTCGACGCCGACAGCCGCGCGGCGCTGCGTTCGCTCTACCCGGACGCGATCCTCGCGGACCGGGCCGACGCCGAGGTGTTCGGGCTCAACGCCGTCTCGGACGGCCGCCGGGTGCTGCTGCCGGAGGCCGCCAAGAACCTGGCGGGCCGGCTCGTCGAGCACGGCTACCAGCCGATCCCGGTGGACGTGTCGGAGCTGCTCAAGGGCGGCGGCGGGGCGAAGTGCTGCACCCTGGAGCTCAGGCCGTAGGTGTTCCGTCCCGTGAGGTTGGGGATGCGTGGAGCTCCCGGCCATCGCCTGAGGTCTCTGTCGGTACTCATTTGAGTACGGATACTCAGGTGCCAGTCGGGGGCGCTCGCCTACGGTGGCCGGGAGCCGGGCTTCTCGAACCATCGGGCACGACTGATGGCGCGGGCATCCGGTCACGACCGCTTCATTGATGACTTCGGCGGGCAATCGCGGCCATGGCAACAGTTATTGCCCGGCAGTATTCAGTCAGTTGAACACGGCCCGGCGGCGATCCGGTCCGAAGTATTCGGGGGGAAGAATCCATGGCTGATCCTGACGCGGCTTTGGAGTTCAAGGTCAGTCCGGCCGAGCTGGACGGTTGCGGGCAGAGCGCGCAGCACATCGGAGGCTTGATACCGGGCGAGACGTCGAAGATCTCCGAGCCCTGCAGCCAGGCCGCCGGCACCCTGAAGGGCTGGCTCACGGCCCCCGCGGTGCGCGACTGCGGCACTAACTGGAAGACGCTGCTGGACAAGCTCGCCGGCGACATGGGGGACGTCGGCGCCAAGCTCGCCACTACTGCCGGCTACTACCGTCAGGTCGAGAAGGACATCCACGCGAACCTGCGGAACCCGGCCGCGCCGGTCCCGAACGAGCCGGACCCCTTCGGCACGACCATCGTTCCGGGTCCGGTGAAGCCCGCCAACGCGAAGGCCGCGGAGTAGTCCCGTGGACATCAAGACGCTCTACGACGCGAACATCAACAACATCACTACCGCGAAGAACGCCTTCGATGCGCTCTACTCGGCTTTCGGCCGGCACATCGAGTCCTGGCAGCACGAGGTCGCCGACCGGCTCTCCAACTCGCACTGGACCGGCACCGCAGCGAACCACGCCCAGGCACGAATCCAGTTCCTGGGCACCGAGCTCCAGTCCGCGCACAGCGAGCTCGACTTCGTCAGCAAGGCACTCGCCAAGGCCGCCGAGCAGTTCGCGCTGGCCCAGGCCCACCTGGTGTACGCCCTGGACGACGCCAAGGCCGCGAAGCTCAACGTCGCCACCGACGGCACCATCACCTGGGACAAGGAGCCCACGTCCGCGAACTACGCGGGAGCAGGCGCCGAGACGACCGCGATCGCCATCAGCAACCGCATCACCGCCGCGCTCAACGAGGCCGCCCACGCGGACCAGGAGATCAGCGCCAGGCTGAACCACTTCGCGACCAACGCGAGCAACGGAACCGGCCTCGACGCCGCCACCGTCGCCAAGGACCAGGCCGCCGAGACCGCGCGCGAACAGATACCCCCGGCCGGCACCGACCCAGCGAGCGTCAAGAGCTGGTGGGACGGCCTCACCGACGCCGAGCAGCAGAAGTTCATCCACGACCACCCCGACCAGGTCGGCAACCTCGACGGTGTCCCGGCCACCGCCCGCGACCAGGCCAACCGGATCAACCTGCAGCGCGGCAAGCAGGACCTCCAGCACCAGCTCGACGGCCTCGGCCCTGAGCCGAGTAAGTATCTGAACCGCGCCGAGACCAACGGCGGACCGGTCGAGAACCCCGAATACTCGGCATGGAAGAAGAAGCACGACGACCTCACGGACAAGCTGAAGGGCGTCAAGAGCATCGAGGACAGACTGAACACCAAGGTCGATGACGACCACCCGCCCACGTTCCTGCTGGGTTTCGACACCAAAGGCCACGGTCACGCCATCATCGCGGTCAACAACCCCGACACCGCCGACAACGTTTCGACCTATGTCCCCGGCACCGGAGCGCGTGTCGGAAGTAGCCTCCGCAGCGACATCGAGCGGTCGGACCTGATGGTCGCCTCCGCCAACAAGGCCAACAAGAAAGCCGGAGACCCGAGCACATCTTCGTCGATCACCTGGGTCGGCTACGACGCACCGCAGTCGATCATTCCCGAGGCCGCCGACGACACGTACGCGAAGAACGCGGAGGACAAGCTGAAAAGCTTCGAGAACGGGCTCCACGCCACACATCGGGGGAAGATCGCGAACAACACCATCCTCGCCCACAGCTACGGCACGACGACCGTCGGCTACACCATGCGCGACAAGGGTCTCCCGGTCGACAACGTCGTCCTCATCGCCAGCCCGGGTTGCGGCGTCGAACACGCCAAGGACCTGGGGATCGACCCATCGCGCGTCTACGCCGCGCAGAGCGACGGCGACTCGATCGGGTGGGCCGACGCCGCAGACCCCAAGGGGATGGGGAAGAACGTCCGCGACTACTACGCCGAGATATGGGGCGTCGGAAACCACTACACCGGCGTGGACACCCATGGCGTGCATGTCGGGGGGATCGACACCGACAACCACATGATCCATGGACGACAGACCACCGTCCCCGAGTTCGGTGCGCACATCCTGCCCACCAACCCCAAGGGAGACCACTCCGACTACTGGAACGACGATTCGCCCACCCTGCCGGCCATGGGCGAGATCATCGCCGGAAAGCCGGTCTCATGAGAATTACCGGGTACACCCCCCCGATGAAGCGGGCCACCGCCACCGCCACGCTGCTGATCGCCATGCTGACTCTGAACGCCTGCGGTGCGGCGACCATGGGCGAGCGGTCGAAGCCCACGATCACCTTGGACCAGGCGAAGAAGCAGATCGACGCCTACCTCACGGGCATTCAGGCGAAACTTCCGGTCAAGCCCGTGAAGAGCTCAAGTGATTTCCGCGATCTGGAATGCGATGCCAACGACGTCGGCCCGCACGGAAGGACACAGAGCAGTCGGGAATACGACTTCGGCGATGTCCCCACCGCGCCCAAGGCCGAAGCCGCGAAGGCCTTCCGCGAGTTCCTGACCGGCCAAGGCTTCGAACCGGACACGGACGCCGCCGGATCACGTCCTGACTGGATCAGGATGAGGAACGCGAAGGACAACTTCCTCGCCACCCTGGACGGGACCTCCGACTCCAGCCACGACCTCTCCCTCCGGGTCAGTTCCCCCTGCGTCTGGCCCAACGGGACGCCACCGGCCTAGCACTGCAACGGTGCTTACCGCGGCGGATGTCATGTTTGCTCGTTGGACTGTTCGTGGGTTGCATCAGAGGTCTGCTCACCGGTTCGCTCGGAGCGAGCCCTGCGAGTCGGTGACGGCCTGTATACAGGTCTGTTGGAATCGGTGCAGCCCTCGGCATCAGGACCTCTGGTGGGATCAGACGCCGAGCCAGAGGTCCGGGCCGAACACCTCGTAGTGGACGTCCCTCGCCGGCACGCCCGCCTCGAGCAGCTGGCCGCGGACGGCGCGCAGGAAGGGCAGCGGGCCGCACAGGTAGGCCGTCGTCCCGGCGGGGACGGTGACGGTGGAGAGGTCGACCAGGCCGGTGCGTTCGGCCGGCCACTCGCCGAGCGGCTGCTCGTAGAAGACGTGGGCGGTGGCGTTCGGCAGCTTGGCCGTCAGTTGCTCCAGGTCGGCGCGGAAGGCGTGGCTGAGCTGGTCGCGGTCGCCGTGCACCGACACGACCTGCCGGGTGGAGCCGGTCGTGGCGAGGTGGTCGAGCATCGCGATCATCGGGGTGTTGCCGATGCCCGCGGAGGCGAGCAGGACCGGGCCGTCGCCCTCGGCCAGGAAGACGTCGCCCAGCGGCGGTGCCAGCTCGACGGTGTCGCCGGTGGCCAGGTGGTCGTGCAGGTGGCCGGAGACCTCGCCGCCGGGCTCGCGCTTGACACTGAAGCGCAGCGCGCCGTCGGCGCCGCCGGACAGGCTGTACTGGCGGATCTGGTGGGCGCCGTCGGGCAGTTCGGTGCGGACCGAGACGTACTGGCCGGGCCGGGAGGCCGGGACGGGGCGGCCGTCGGCGGGGCGCACCAGGTAGCTGGTGACGGTCTCGGTCTCCTGGTAGCGGGTGACCACGGTGTACGGGCGCCACAGGTCGGCCGGGTCGCCGCCGGCGGCCGCCTCGACGCGCAGCCGCGCCTCGACGGCCATCAAGGCGTTGGCCATCAGCCAGTACACCTCGTCCCAGGCGGCGGCGACCTCAGGGGTGACGGCCTCGCCGAGCACCTCGACGATCGCCGCGAACAGGTGCTCGTGGACGACCTGGTACTGGTCGTCGGCGATGCCGACCGAGACGTGCTTGTGGGCGATCCGGGCGAGCATCGCGTCCGGCCGCTGGTCGGGATCGGCGAGCAGCGCGGAGGCGAAGGCGGCTATGGAGCCGGCCAGCGCCTGGCGCTGGGTGCCGTTGGCCTGGTTCCCCCGGTTGAAGAGGTCGCGCAGCAGGTCCGGGTGCGCGGCGAACAGCCGGTCGTAGAAGCGCGAGGTGATGTCACCGATCGCGGCGCCCACGGCGGGCAGCGTGGCCTCGACGACCTCGGCGGACTTCGCGGACAGCATCAGACGGGCTCCTGACTGGTATCTGAGATTCGTATTTTCGACCGTGCGGTCGAGCGCGGACCCGGGGGCGGGAATCAGTCGGCGGGCCCGGCCGTGAGGCTGAGCAGGACGGGCCCGGTGGGGGAGGAGACCAGGTCGTCGATGCTGAGCGGATCGAGCGAGGCGAAGAACGCCTCCTGGGCGTTCCGCAGGGCCCCGCGCAGCCGGCAGGCGGCCCGCAGCGGGCACGGCGGGTCGCCCTCGCAGTCGACCACGTCGCCGACCCCCTCCAGTTCGCGCAGCAGCAGCCCGAGCGAACCGGTCCGTCCGGCGAAGGTGAGCATCAGCCCGCCGCCGCGACCGCGCCGGGCCTCCACGACGCCCAGGTGCTGCAGCCTGCTGACCACCTTCGCCGCATGGGTGTACGGCACCGCGACCGCCTCGGCCACCTCGCGGGTGGTCGGGTTGGCGTCCTCACCCAGGACGGCGAGCCGCATGGCGATGCGGAGCGCGATGTCGGTGCTCTTGGTCAGCCTCACGTGCGGAACGCTAACGAATGCGACTCCAGAACTCCAATTTTCCGGCCGGTACCGGCTGAGACCCGGGTCGCGTCCGCACCCGGTGGAGGGGCCCCGTCCGGGTCCGCCCGCCGGCCGCCTTGGTCGCTGCGACCGAATATCGGTCGAATCTGAACAGTTGGCGACATTACCGATCAGTTCCTGACGGGCCGTCAACCTGCCTTCTACGCTTCGTGCGGCTCGGCACCACCCCTTCGAGCCGCCCGTCCCCCGTACCACGGCCCGTTCCTCCGGAGGGATTCCTTGACATCACGTCGTGCACCCAGGCGCACCGGCACGGCGCTGGCGGCGATATCCGCGGCCACCGCCGCCCTGCTGTCCCAGCCCGTGACCGCCGCTGCCGTCGCGCCGCCGCCGGCCGTGGCCGCCCACCTCCCGGTGGCGCCCTACCCGGCGGGGGTGGCGCTCACGCCGGACGGCGCCCGGGCGTACGTCACCAGTCAGAGCACCGGCATGGTGAGCGTCCTGGACACCGCGAGCAGAACCGTGACCGGCACCTTCACCGCCGGCACCGGCTCGTACGCCGTCGAGCTCTCCCCGGACGGGCGCCGGGCCTACCTCACCCACCACCTCGACAACGCGGTCAGCGTGGTGGACACCGCCAGCAACACGGTGACCGCCACCGTCCCGGTCGGCGTCCAGCCCTGGAACCTGGCGCTGTCGCCGGACGGCTCCCGGGCCTACGTCAGCAACGCCGGGGCCGACACGGTCAGCGTGCTGGACACCGCGTCCGACACCGTCAAGGCCACCGTCCCGGTCGGGGCCGAACCGCACGGTCTGGCCGTCTCCCCGGACGGCAGGCGCCTCTACGTGGCCGCCTCCGGCGCCAAGGCGGTGACCGTGGTCGACACCGCGAGCGGCACGGTGAGCGCCACCGTGCCCGTCGGCCACAGCGCCTTCGGCCTGGCGCTCAGCCCCGACGGCAGCCGGCTGTGGGTCGCCGACGGGGACGACAGCACCGCCGCGGTGATCGACACCGGCGCCGGCGCCCTGCTCGGCACCGTGCCGGTCGGCACCGGCCCGTACGCCGTGACCCTGGCCCCGGACGGCTCCGCCGCGTACGTCTCCGACTACGGTGACGACACCCTGAGCGTGATCGACACCGCGAGCCGGACGGTCACCGCGACCGTGCCGGTGGGCGCGAGCCCGTACACCCTGGCGCTGAGCGCGGACGGGCGGCGCGGCTACCTCGCCGACTTCACCGGCAACGCCGTCGACGTGCTGAACTTCCCGCTCCCGGTGCCGGCGGTGACCGGCGTCAGCCCGAACGGCGGCTCCGGAGCGGGCGGCACCACGGTGACCGTCACCGGCACCGACCTGAACGGCGCCACCGCCGTCACCTTCGGCGCGGCCGGCCCGGCCACCTCCTTCAGCTGCACCAGCACCCGCTGCACCGCGACCGCCCCCGCCACCACGGTGACCGGCCCGGTCGACGTCCGGGTCACCACGCCCGGCGGCACCAGCGCCGCCGTCGCCGCCGACCGCTTCACCTACACCGCGCCCAGCGCCCACCTCGGGGTCGCGCTCACCGCGACGCCGGCCACCGGGCGGGTCGACTACACCGTCACCCTCACCGGCCAGGGCCCCGACCCGGTCACCTCGGCCACCGTCTCGGCCGACCTGCCCGCGGGCCTCACCGCGAGCTCCGGCGACTGCACCGTCGCCGCCGGCAAGCTCACCTGCACCCTGAGCACGCCGCTCGCCAAGGGAGCCGGCACCACCCGGCACTTCTCCCTCGGGGTCGGTCTGCTGAACCTGATCCGCACCTGGGACGTCACCGTGGCCCGCACCGGCGGCACCCCCGCCGACCCGTCGCCGGCCACCAGCAAGGACACCCGCAGCTGCACCTCCTTCCTCGGCCTGTCGATCACCTGTCGGTGACCGCCCGCCGGAGGCCCCGCCCCCCCCCCGGGGGGGGGGCGCCGGCGCCCCCGCGCCCCGCCGGGCCCCCGACGCGGCCCCGGCGCC
>NZ_JBEPAK010000050.1:0-33724 GCF_040298565.1 Kitasatospora sp. NPDC001539
GACGACCGCGAGGCCGAGGTGGCCCGCCCCGCGACGGAGCGCAAGGCGCTGTACCGGGAGGTGCTCGCGCAGTCGGCGCTGCGGGTGGCGGCGGACCAGTTCGCCCGCCAGCGCGCGCACCGCGTCCAGGGCCGCGGCCTCGTCGTCGCCCGCGTCCAGGATCCGCTTCACGAAGGCCGACCCGACGATCACGCCGTCCGCGAACCGGGCGACCTCGGCCGCCTGCGCGGCGTCGGACACGCCGAGGCCGACGCAGACCGGCAGGTCGGTGGTGGCCCGGGTGCGGGCGACCAGGTCCTCGGCCAGCGAGCCGACCGCCGAGCGGGTGCCGGTCACGCCCATCACGGCGGCCGCGTAGACGAAGCCGCTGCCCGCCGCGGTGACCTCGGCGAGCCGGGCGTCCTTGCTGCTGGGGGCGACCACGAACACGGTGTCCAGCCCGTGCGCGTCCGCCGCCTTGCGCCACTCCTCGGACTCCTCCACCGGCAGGTCCGGCAGGATGCAGCCCGCCCCGCCCGCCGCGGCCAGGTCGGCGGCGAAGCGCGCCGCGCCGTAGCGGTCGACCGGGTTCCAGTACGTCATGACCAGCACCGCTGTCCCGGGGTGCGCCGCGGCGACCTCCTGGACGGTGCGCAGCACGTCCTTGATCCGCACACCGCCGCGCAGCGCGATGTCGTCGGCGGTCTGGATGACCGCGCCGTCCAGGACCGGGTCGGAGTGCGGCAGGCCGATCTCGACGACGTCGCAGCCGCCCTCGATCAGCGCCTTGACGGCCCGGATGCCGCCGTCGACGGTCGGGAAGCCGGCCGGCAGGTAGCCGATCAGCGCGGCGCGGCCCTCGGCCCTGGCGGCCGCCAGGCTGCCACTGAGCTTGCCGGCGCCGGGCTTGGCGGCGTTGAGGTTCGAAGCCATGGTCACTTACCCCCGTCGGCCGCGTCGCCGGCCGGCTCGTCGTACAGCCCGAAGTACTGGGCCGCGGTGTGCATGTCCTTGTCGCCGCGCCCGGAGAGGGAGACCAGGATGGTGGCCTCCGGCCCGAGCTCGCGGCCCAGCTCCAGGGCGCCGGCGAGCGCGTGGGCGCTCTCGATGGCCGGAATGATGCCCTCGGTGCGGGACAGCAGCCGCAGGGCCTGCATCGCGGCGTCGTCGGTGACGGGGCGGTACTCGGCCCGGCCGGTGTCCTTCAGCCAGGCGTGCTCCGGGCCGACGCCCGGGTAGTCGAGGCCGGCCGAGATGGAGTGCGACTCGATGGTCTGGCCGTCCTCGTCCTGGAGGACGTAGGTGCGGGAGCCGTGCAGCACGCCCGGGTCGCCCTTGGTGAGGGTGGCCGCGTGCTTGGGGGTGTCGGCGCCCTCGCCGGCCGCCTCGCAGCCGATCAGCCGCACGCCGGCGTCCGGGATGAACTCGTGGAAGATGCCCATCGCGTTGGAGCCGCCGCCGACGCAGGCGACGACGGCGTCGGGCAGCCGCCCGGTGCGGTCCAGCACCTGCTGCCGGGCCTCGACGCCGATGACCCGGTGGAAGTCGCGGACCATCATCGGGAAGGGGTGCGGCCCGGCGACGGTGCCGAACAGGTAGTGGGTGGAGTCGACGTTGGCGACCCAGTCGCGGAAGGCCTCGTTGATGGCGTCCTTGAGGGTGCGGCTGCCGGACTTGACGGCCACCACCTCGGCGCCGAGCATCCGCATCCGGGCGACGTTGAGCGCCTGGCGCTCGGTGTCGACCTCGCCCATGTAGATGGTGCAGTCGAAGCCGAACAGCGCGCAGGCGGTGGCGGTGGCCACCCCGTGCTGGCCCGCGCCGGTCTCGGCGATGATCCGGGTCTTGCCCATGCGCTTGGTGAGCAGCGCCTGGCCCAGCACGTTGTTGATCTTGTGCGAGCCGGTGTGGTTGAGGTCCTCGCGCTTGAGCAGGACGCGGGCGCCGCCCGCCTCGGCGGAGAAGCGGTGCACGTCGGTCAGCGGGCTGGGACGGCCGGTGTAGTCCTTCAGCAGCGCGTCGAGCTCGGCGGTGAAGGCCGGGTCGGCCTTGGCCTTCTCGTACTCCTCGGCGACCTGCTCGACCGCGGCGACCAGCGCCTCGGGGATGAAGCGGCCGCCGTACGCGCCGAAGTAGCCGCGTGCGTCCGGCACCTGGGCGCCGGGCAGGTAGTCCTTCTCGGACATGGTGGATTCCCTCGGGGAGATGTGGATGACGGTGACGTCCGATCGGCTGGGTTCAGCCGAGCGTCACGCGCCATCGCCGCCCCGGCACCTGCCCCGGCTCGCAGCCGATCACGTACCGCACCCGACGCCCCAGCACCCGGCGTGCGGGCGCGCGGCAGCCGCGCGGGCGGCAGCCGGGGGCGAGTCGGGTGGAGATCTTCATCGGGCCGCGATCAGTCCTTGTGCCGGACGGCCGGGTGGGTCCCGGCCGCGACCAGGTCGGCCACGGCGGCCCGCGGGTCCTTGCCGGTCACCAGGGACTCCCCGACCAGGACGGCGTCGGCGCCCAGGTTGGCGTAGTTGATCACGTCGAGCGGGCCGCGCACGCCGGACTCCGCCACCCGCACGATGCCGTCCGGGATGGCGTGCACGACGTTCTCGAAGGTCCTGCGGTCCACCTCGAGGGTCTTGAGGTTGCGGGCGTTGACGCCGATGATCCGTGCGCCGGCGTCCACCGCGCGCTTGATCTCCTCCTCGTCGTGCGCCTCCACCAGCGGCGTGAGGCCGATCGACTCGGCGCGCTCGATCAGCGACACCAGGGCCGACTGGTCGAGGGCGGCGACGATCAGCAGGGCGAGGTCGGCGCCGTGCGCGCGGGCCTCCCACAGCTGGTACGCGGTGACGATGAAGTCCTTGCGCAGCACCGGGGTGTCCACGGCGGCGCGCACCGCGTCCAGGTCGGCCAGCGACCCGCCGAAGCGGCGCTGTTCGGTCAGCACGCTGATCGCGGCGGCGCCACCGGCCGCGTAGTCGCGTGCCAGGGCGGCCGGATCGGCGATCGCGGCCAGCGCGCCCTTCGACGGGCTGGAGCGCTTGACCTCGCAGATCACCCGCACCCCGTCGCCCTTGAGGGCGGCGACGCCGTCCTTGGCCTCCGGGGCCTTGGCCGCGAGCTCCTTCAGCTCGTCCAGGGAGACCCGGGTCTGCCGCTCGGCGAGGTCCTCGCGGACCCCTTCGATGATCGAGTCGAGCACACTCACTCAGGAGCCCCCATCGTTTCTGCCAGTTCGCTCGTCCGAGCCGGAAGACGGGCTCGGGCCCGTCCGCTCTTCGATGGTATCGGCACCCGATGGGACGCGGCGCATCCGCCCGGGCCGCGTCTCGCGGACCGGGACCGCCCGTCCGGCCGCTGACCAGCGCGGCTCCGTCCGGAGGCTCGCGGCCGGGGCGGCCCTGCCCGCAGAGGCTGTGCGCCTTGGTTCGGAAGCGCCGGGCGGCCCCGCGCGGAACGGCTGCGGAGCGCTCAGAACGGCTGCGGCGCCAGCCCCGCGCCGACCGGGAGGTTGCGCACCACCGCGAACACCAGCACCAGCAGCAGGATCAGCGCCCACCGCCGCGCCCCGACGGAGACCCGCGGCGACGCTCCGCCGGTCAGCGCGGCCCAGCCCCAGCGCAACCAGAGCACCGCCAGGACGCCGAACAGCAGCACCGCGACGGCGTTGTCGTGCAGGGCACCGGTGAGGTCGCCGCGGGTCAGCGCGTGGACGCAGCGCAGGCCCCCGCAGCCGGGGCACCACCAGCCGGTGGCCGTCAGGAAGGGGCAGTCGGGGTAGTGCCCGGGGGCGTTCGGGTCCACCACGGCGACGTACGCGGTGGGGAGGGCCGCCGCCGCCAGCGCGGCCAGCGGCGGGCCCAGCCGGCGCAGCACGGGCGGCGGGGCGGAGGCGGTGGGGGCGGCGTTCACGCCCCGATTGTGCCCGCGCCGGGCCCGGACAGAACGAAACGGCGGGCGTGGCGCGCCCGCCGTTCGGTTGTGCGAAAAGGGTCCGCCCGCCGAGGGGCCCGCGAGGGGCGGTACCCCGTCGTCAGGCAGCGGCGGCCTCGCGGCCCGTCGTCAGGCGGCGACGACCTCGCGGCCCTCGAGGGCCGCCTTGCGGGCCTCGACCTGCTCCTCGACCGAGGTGTACACGTTGGTGCTCGCCTGCTTGCCCATGCCCGCCATCGACATGGCCTTGCCGACGATGCCGCCGACCAGGACGACCGCCAGACCGGCGCAGACCAGCAGCGGCGACGGCAGGATCATCGCGACGCCCGCGATGCCGAAGCCGACGAAGGAGATGACGACGCCGGTCCAAGCGGCGGGGGTGTGGCCGTGTGCAGCTGCTGACATCGATGGTGCTCCTAGGCTCTCGGGGCCCGGCCGGGCCTGCGGGGCCGCCGGCGGGTTGACGGCATCCATTGTGCCGGGCCACACACGGGCGGCCCAAAGCGGGTGGCGGGTCTATCGCGTCACATGCGCGCAGGCGGGGCGGCCTCCGGGCGGCGGGCGAGGGTTCCCGGGGTTCCGGCGTTCCCGGGGTTCCGGAGTTCCCGGGGTTCCGGAGCTTTCCCGGGGTTGCCGGGGTTCCAGGGGCCTCCCGGGGTCCCCGCCTATCCGGCGGTGGGATCCTCGCCGCGGTCCAGCGCCTTCCACAGGTCGCCGGGGGTGTCGGTCCTCGCCGGGGCCTTGCGGGTGGGCGCCTCGTAACGGCTGCCCATGGCCGGCCAGCGACGGCCGTGGCGCAGGGTGATCAGCCCGGCCAGGGCCAGCAGCAGCCCGCCGGCCAGGGCGACCCAGGGCCAGGCGGTGTGCGAGACCCCGGTGGCCGCCGAGCCGGCCAGCGCCAGCCTGCCGGAGGCGGCGGAGTCCAGCGCCGCGGTGTCCGAGGCCCCGGCCACCGAGGCGGCGGCCGCGCCCAGCCCGGCCAGCAGGGTCAGCGCGCCGACCACCAGCCGGCCGACGCCGCGCACCGCGAACACCGCGACGGCCGCCGCCAGGCCCACCAGGGCCAGGCCGCCGGGCAGTTCCGAGATCCTGCCGCCGGTGACGGACACGTCCAGGGTGCCGGCCCGTCCCTCGGCCCAGATCCGTCCGGCCGCGGTCAGCACCAGCACGGCGCTCAGCACGGTCAGCAGCAGCATCACGCCGAGCGTGCGGCGGCCGGAGGCGGCGGGGGCGGGGGTGTGGTCTGCAGCGGTCACCCGTCCACTATCCCCCGGCCCGCACCCGGGTCCGTACCCGGGGTGGGGAACCCGTCCGTCCGCAGCACCGCCGTCCGGCCGTCGAGCGGCAGGAACAGGTCGTTGCCGAACGGCACCCGCTCGGCCTCCCGGTACACCCCGCCCGGGTCCGGGGCGGTGTGCACCGTGCACACGGCCGCCGCGGGGTCGACCACCACGTACGACGGCACGCCGCTCTCCGCGCAGGCCCGCGCCCAGGCGTGGTCCCGGCCCGGGTGCGCCACCTCCAGCACCGCCTCGACGGCGGCCGCGCCGTACCGCCCGCGGGCGCCGCGGCCCGCCCCGGCGCGCAGCACCGCGAGGTCCGGGGCGATCGGGCCGGGCGCGGCCGGGCAGTCCACCGCCACGCCGGACAGCAGCCGGCCGGCGCCGGACAGCTGCTCGCCCAGCTGCACGGCGGCGTCGAACACGACCGCCCAGCGCAGCTCGTCGTAGGGAACCTCGGGCATCCCGGCCGCCTCCTCGTGCCTCAGGGCAGTTCCGGCCGGTGCGGTCCGGTCACGCGCTCCCGGCCAGGACCGGTTCCGGTCCGGCCGTCCCGGCCCGGACGGCTCCGGTCAGGACGGTTCCGGTCAGGACAGTTCCGGCTTCCGCAGCGTATTGGCGGTGGCGACGGCCCGCAGCACGGCGGCCGCCTTGTTGCGGCACTCGGTGTCCTCGCCGTGCGGGTCGGAGTCGGCGACGACGCCCGCGCCGGCCTGCACGTACGCGGTGCCGTCGCGCAGCACCGCGGTGCGGATCGCGATGGCGGTGTCCGAGTCCCCGGCGAAGTCCAGGTAGCCGACGCAGCCGCCGTACAGACCGCGCCGGGTGGGCTCCAGCTCCTCGATGATCCGCATCGCCCGGGGCTTGGGGGCGCCGGAGAGGGTGCCGGCCGGGAAGCAGGCCGTCAGCACGTCGAAGGCGGTCCGCCCGGGGGCGACCCTGCCGGTGACGGTCGAGACGATGTGCATGACGTGGCTGTACCGCTCGATGTGCATGAAGTCGACCACCTCGACGCTGCCCGGCTCGCACACCCGCCCGAGGTCGTTGCGGCCGAGGTCGACCAGCATCAGGTGCTCGGCCCGCTCCTTGGGGTCGGCGAGCAGCTCGGCGGCCAGCGCCGCGTCCTCCTGCGGGGTGGCGCCGCGGTGCCGGGTGCCGGCGATCGGGTGCAGCATCGCCTCGCCGTCGGTCACCTTCACCAGCGCCTCCGGGCTGGAGCCGACCACGTCGAAGCCGCCCTCGGCGCCGCCGTCCGGGCCGGGGAAGCGGAACAGGTACATGTACGGGCTGGGGTTCGTGGTGCGCAGCACCCGGTAGACGTCCAGCGCGGAGGCCGGGCAGGGCGCCTCGAGGCGCTGCGAGGGCACGACCTGGAAGGCCTCGCCGGCGCGGATCCGCTCCTTGATCTCCTCCACCGCGGCCCGGTACGGCTCGCCGCCGAACGGCGAGCGCACCTCGCCGGGGCCGGCCGGGGTGAAGGTGGCCAGGCCCGGGTCGACCGGCTTGAGCAGGTCGGCCTCCATCGCGTCCAGCCGGGCGACGGCGTCCGCGTAGGCCTCGTCCACCCCGCTGGCCAGGTCGTTGTGGTTGACGGCGTTGGCGATCAGCAGCACCGTGCCGTCGACGTGGTCCAGCACGGCGAGGTCGGTGGCCAGCAGCATGGTCAGCTCGGGCAGCCGCAGGTCGTCGGGGTTGAGGTCGGGCAGCTTCTCCAGCCGGCGGACGATGTCGTAGCCGAGGTAGCCCACCAGGCCGCCGGTCAGCGGCGGCAGGCCGTCGTCGGCGTGCCGCGGGGTGTGCAGGGCCGCCAGGGCGGCGCGCAGCACCTCCAGCGGGTCGCCGGTGGTCGGGATGCCGACCGGCGGGGTGCCGAGCCAGCGGGCGCCGCCGTCCGCGTCGGCGGTCAGCGCGGCGGCGCTGCGCACGCCGACGAAGGAGTAGCGCGACCAGCTGCGGCCCTGTTCGGCGGACTCCAGCAGGAAGGTGCCGGGCCGCTCCTCGGCGAGGCTGCGGTAGAGGCCGATCGGGGTGATGCCGTCCGCGAGGAGCCTGCGGGTGACCGGGATCACCCGGGTGTCGACGGCGAGCTTGCGGAAGGCTTCGAGGTCCATGCGGGGCGGCACCTTCTGGAGTTGTGGACGGGGGGTGGGGGGCGGCGGGCGGCGGAGAGCCGTCGGCGGGCGGCGGTCAGGCGAGCGGGAGCACGTCGGCGTCGAAGCAGGTGCGGTCGCCGGTGTGGCAGGCCGCGCCGGTCTGGTCGACCTTGACCAGCAGGGTGTCGCCGTCGCAGTCCAGCGCCACCGACTTGACCGCCTGCACGTGGCCGGAGGTGTCGCCCTTCACCCAGTACTCGCGGCGGCTGCGGCTCCAGTACGTGCAGCGGCCGGTGGTGAGGGTGCGGTGCAGCGCCTCGTCGTCCATCCAGCCGAGCATCAGCACCTCACCGGTGTCGTACTGCTGCGCGATGGCCGGGAGCAGGCCGTCCTCGGTGCGCTTGAGGCGGGCGGCGATCGCCGGGTCGAGGGCGGTGGTGCCGGGGGCGGCGGGTGTGGTGGACATGGGGCCATTGTGTCAGCCCGGCCCCGGCGGCCGGTCGGCCGAGTGGTTCGCAGGCGGTCCGTTCGGGGCGAGTTCGGCCAACCTCCTGCCGGACGGCCGCCGGGTGGGTCATCCTCGTGGCCATGACCTCCGAGCAGCCGCCGCCCGCAGCCGCCGCCACCCCGTCCCGGGGCCTGGTGATCACCGCCGTCGCCGTCCTCGCCGTGCTGCTCGCGGTGGTGGCCACCGTGCTGCTCTGGCCCGAGGACGGGAAGCCGGCCGCCGCCCCGCCCCCGCCCTCGGCGAGCCCGACGCCCACCCCCACCCCCACGCCGACCCCCACCCCGAGCAAGCCGCAACCCCCGTACGCCTTCTTCCCGGTGGGCACCTGCTTCGACCACCCCCAGCTGAGCCCGGTGATCACCAAGGCCGAGGAACGCCCCTGCACCGGCGAGCACGACGGCGAGGCCATCGCCGACCTCAGGCTCCCCGACGGCCTGACCGGCGAGATCCCCATCGCCCTCGCCATGCGCGACGGCTGCAAGGACGCCGAAGCCACCGCCAAGGCCCACCAGAGCGACGGCCGGACGTACTACCCCCGCCAGTTCGGCCCTGCCATGGCCAACTACCAGCAGGGCTGGCGCGACTACACCTGCACCCTCACCGCCGGCAGCAAACAGGGCGCCCCCAAGCTCACGGGGAAGCTCCACCCCTGAGGCTCCGTCGTCGAAACCCCCGCCTGCGGGCCGGACGACGGGAGTTGGCGGACGGGCCCCTAGGCTTGCGACCATGTCGAACCACGCCCTCGCCGAACGCCACCGCCTCGCGGAACTGCTCACCGCCGCAGGGCCGGACGCGCCCACCCTCTGCGCAGGATGGACCACCCGGGACCTCGCCGCCCACCTGGTGATCCGCGAGCGCCGCCCCGACGCGGCGGCCGGCATCCGGGTCGGCGCCCTGGCCGGCCGGACGAAGCGGGTGCAGGACCAGTACGCCGCCCGCCCGTACGAGGAGCTGGTCCGGCTCTTCCGCGCCGGGCCGCCGCTCCTCTCACCGTTCGCCCTGCCCGGTGCGGACGAGGTGGCCAACACCGTCGAGTACTTCGTCCACGCCGAGGACGTCCTGCGGGCCGGCGACGACTGGAGCGCCCGGTCCGTCCCGCCCGGCCGCGCGGAGGCCCTGTGGCGCCGCCTCCCGATGATCGCCCGCCTGGAGGCGGGCCGCCGCTCCCCCGTCCGCCTCACCCTGAGCCGCCCCGACGGCCGGTCCCTCACCGTCGGCCCGGCCGGCTCCCCGAGCGTCCACCTCACCGGCGAGCCCGGTGAACTCGTCCTCTTCGCCTACGGCCGCGGCGCCCGCACCGCCCTCACCGTCGACGGCGCCCCGGACGCCGTCGAGGCCCTCCAGCACGTCCTGCCCCTGCCCGCGCGGTAGGGCGGAGCGGCGGGTCCCCTCCTCGGCGAGGGGCCCCGCCGGACTCCGGCGGTGTGATCGACGGTTCGACGGACGGTACCGCTGCCGGGCCGCCGGTCCCGGCCGGGACCGCAACCCGACGGTCGCAAGCCGGGCGCTCCCCGGCTGCGGATGTCGGTGGCCCGGTGCAGACTCGCAGGTGGCCGAGGAGGGGCGCGGGTGCGCCCGGTGGGGCTGCCGCGGTCAGTTTCCGTCGAAGGGGCACCACCTCATGCTCACCACCGACTTCCCCGTCGGCTCGCCCTGCTGGATCGACCTGGGCAGCCCCGACATCAGGGCCACCGCCGGGTTCTACGGCAAGGTGTTCGGCTGGACGTTCCAGGAGATCCCGGACGCGATGGGTTACGGCTTCCTCCAGCTGGACGGGAGGACCGTCGGGGCGATCGGCCCGCTCGGCGCGGGCGACCGGTCGTCGTGGACGACGTACTTCCGCACCGCCGACGTGGACGCCACCGTCGGCGCCGCCACGGGTGCGGGCGGCCGGGTCCTGGTGCCGGCGGCGGACGTGATGGAGGAGGGCCGGATGGCCCAGCTCGCCGACCCGCAGGGGGCGCGGTTCGCGCTCTGGCAGGCCGGGAACACCGTCGGCCTGGACGTCGTCTCGGAGGACAACGCGCTGGTCTGGTCCGAGCTGCACACCTCCGACCCGGAGGCCGCCGTCGCGTACTACCGGCAGCTGTTCGGCTGGCGGGTGGAGAACTTCGAGCCGTCCCCGGGCATGAACTACCGGGTGGTCTCCACCGCCGAGGGCGACCAGCGGCAGACCGGCTTCGGCGGCATCGCCCCGACGATGTCCCCGGAGCAGCCCTCCGCCTGGACGCCGTACTTCGCCGCCTCCGACGTGGACGCGCTGGTCGCGAAGGCGACGGCGGCCGGCGGTTCGGTGATGATGCCCGCCGAGGACGTCCCGAACGTCGGCCGGATCGCCTGGCTGGCGGACCCGAACGGCGCACCCTTCGCGCTGATCAAGGGCGAGCCGCAGGAGTCCTGAGCGCGAAGGCCCGGCGTCCGCGGGGAACCGCCCCGCCGGGTGCCGGGCCGTCCGGGCGGCGGTCACCGCACCGGGTGGCCGGCCTCCCGGAGCGCGTCCTTGACCTCGCCGATCCGCAGGTCCCCGAAGTGGAAGACGCTGGCCGCGAGCACCGCGTCCGCGCCCGCCTCCACGGCCGGCGCGAAGTCGGCGAGCTTGCCCGCGCCGCCGGAGGCGATCACCGGCACCGAGACGGCCTTGCGCACCGCGCGGATCATCTCCAGGTCGTAGCCGTCCTTGGTGCCGTCCGCGTCCATCGAGTTGAGCAGGATCTCGCCCGCCCCGAGCTCGGCGGCGCGGCCGGCCCATTCGACGGCGTCCAGGCCGGTGCCCCGGCGTCCGCCGTGGGTGGTGACCTCGAAGCCGGACGGCGTCCGGGTGCCCTCGGGGCAGCGCCGGGCGTCCACGGAGAGCACCAGCACCTGGCGCCCGAACCGCCGGGCGATCTCGCGGACCAGCTCCGGCCGGGCGATCGCCGCGGTGTTGACGCCGACCTTGTCGGCGCCGGCCCGCAGCAGCTTGTCCACGTCCTCGACGGCGCGGATGCCGCCGCCGACGGTGAGCGGGATGAACACCTGCTCGGCGGTGCGGCGGACCACGTCGTAGGTGGTCTCGCGGTCGCCGGAGGAGGCGGTGATGTCGAGGAAGGTCAGTTCGTCGGCGCCCTCGGCGTCGTAGAGCTTGGCCATCTCGACCGGGTCGCCGGCGTCCCGCAGGTTCTGGAAGTTGACGCCCTTGACCACCCGCCCGGCGTCCACGTCGAGGCAGGGGATGACACGTACTGCGAGGGTCACGGCTGTTGGCCTTCCAGGGTCTTTGCCAGCCCGGCTCGGTACGCGTCGATCTCGACCTCGACCATCATCCGGGAGTCGATCAGGCCCTCGACCACCACCATGGTGGCCACCGGGCGTGCGGCGTCGAAGAGTTCGCGGTGGGCGCGGCCCACCTCCTCGGCGTCGCGGGCATGGGTGATGTACATCCGGGTGCGGACCACGTCGTCCGCGGTCAGACCGTACGCGGCCAGGGCCTTGAGCCCGGCGCCGAACGCGGCGAGGGTCTGCTGGTACGGGTCCCCCTCGTGCTCGATCCGGCCGTCCACCCAGGGGGTGGAGCCGGCCACGTGCACGTGGTCGCCCGCGGCGACCGCCCGGGAGCAGCCGAACTCGTCCTCCCGGGGCGAGAATCCGCCGACCCTGCCGCGTACGATCCGGCCGTCCGTCATCCTGAAACCGCCTCCAGGGCCTCTTCGAGGGTGAACTTCTGCTCGTAGAGTGCCTTGCCCACGATGGCGCCCTCGACACCCTCGCCGACGAGCGTGGCGATGGCGCGCAGGTCGTCCAGCGAGGAGACGCCGCCGGAGGCGACGACCGGGCGGTCGGTGGCGGCGCAGACGTCGCGCAGCAGCTGGAGGTTGGGGCCGGTCAGGGTGCCGTCCCGGTTGACGTCGGTGACGACGTAGCGGGCGCAGCCCTCCTGGTCGAGGCGGGCCAGCACGTCGAAGAGCTGGCCGCCGTCGCGGGTCCAGCCGCGGCCGCGCAGGGTGGTGCCAACGACGTCGAGGCCGACGGCGATCCGGTCGCCGTGTTCGGCGATGGCCTTGGCGACCCACTCGGGGGCCTCCAGGGCGGCGGTGCCGAGGTTGACCCGGGTGCAGCCGGTGGCGAGGGCGCGGGCGAGCGACTCGTCGTCGCGGATGCCGCCGGACAGTTCGACCTTGAGGTCGAGCCGGCCGGTGACCTCGCGCAGCAGCTCGTAGTTGCTGCCCGTCCCGAAGGCGGCGTCCAGGTCGACCAGGTGCAGCCACTCGGCGCCGGCGTTCTGCCAGGCGAGGGCGGCGGCCAGCGGCTCGCCGAAGGAGGTCTCGGTGCCGGAGGCGCCCTTGACCAGGCGGACGGCCTGACCGTCCCGGACGTCGACGGCGGGCAGCAGTTCGAGGCTCATCAGTTGCAACTCTCAGACGGTCAGAGGGTGTTGACCCAGTTGGTCAGCAGGGCGGCGCCGGCGTCGCCGGACTTCTCGGGGTGGAACTGGGTGGCCCACAGCGGGCCGTTCTCCACGGCGGCGACGAACGGCTGCCCGTGGGTGGCCCAGGTGACCAGCGGCGGACTGATCCGCGCGCTGTGGGTCTCCAGGTCCCAGTGCCGCACCCCGTAGGAGTGCACGAAGTAGAACCGGGTCCGCGGGTCCAGTCCGGCGAACATCCGGCTGCCCTCGGGCACGTCCACGGTGTTCCAGCCCATGTGGGGGACGACCGGGGCGTCCAGCGGCTCGACGGTGCCGGGCCACTCGTCGCAGCCGGCGGTCTCCACGCCGTGCTCGATCCCCTTCTCGAAGAGGATCTGCATGCCGACGCAGATGCCCATGACCGGCCGGCCACCGGCGAGCCGGCGGTCGATGATCCAGTCCCCGCGGACGGCCTTCAGCCCGCGCATGCAGGCCTCGAAGGCGCCCACGCCGGGGACGAGCAGGCCGTCCGCGGCCATCGCGGTGTCGTAGTCGGAGCTGACCGTGACGTTCGCCCCGGTCCGTTCCAGGGCGCGCTGCGCGGAGCGCAGGTTGCCGGAGCCGTAGTCGAGGACGACGACGTTCTTGCCCATGTTCAGGTGTCCAGTCTCTCTACGGCGGGTCTAGAGGCGCATGAGGCCGGAGGCCAGGCACATCACGGAGCCGAAGGCCAGCACCAGGATGACGCCCTTCGGCAGCTTCTGCTTCCAGAAGGAGATCACTCCGCCGGCCAGGAAGAGGCCGACGAACAGGAGGATCATCGCGGTCTTGCTCACAGCGCACCCTTGGTCGAGGGGAGGATTCCGGCCGCGCGCGGGTCGCGCTCGGCGGCGTAGCGCAGCGCCCGCGCCAGCGCCTTGAACTGGCACTCCACGATGTGGTGCGCGTTGCGCCCGTACGGGACGTGGACGTGCAGGGCGATCTGCGCCTGGGCGACGAAGGACTCCAGGATGTGCCGGGTCATCGTGGTGTCGTAGGCGCCGATCATCGGCGCCATGCCCTCGGGCTCGGTGTGCACCAGGTAGGGGCGGCCGGAGAGGTCCACGGTGACCTGGGCGAGCGACTCGTCCAGCGGCACCGTGCAGTTGCCGAAGCGGTAGATGCCGACCTTGTCGCCGAGGGCCTGCTTGAAGGCCGCGCCGAGGGCGAGGGCGGTGTCCTCGATGGTGTGGTGGGTGTCGATGTGCAGGTCGCCGTCGGTCTTGACGGTGAGGTCGAAGAGACCGTGCCGGCCGAGCTGGTCGAGCATGTGGTCGTAGAAGCCGACACCCGTGGAGATGTCGGTCTTGCCGGTGCCGTCGAGGTCTATCTCGACCAGGACGGAGGTCTCCTTGGTGGTGCGCTCGACGCGTCCGATGCGGGACATTCGGGGTTACAGCTCCTTGATCACGAATCGGACGGCGTCCAGGAAGGCGTCGTTCTCGGCGGGCGTGCCGGCGGTGACGCGCAGCCACCCCGGGACGCCGTTGTCACGGACCAGGACACCCCGGTCGAGGATGGCCTGCCAGACGGCGCGGGTGTCGGCGAAGCGGCCGAACTGGACGAAGTTCGCGTCCGAGTCGGTCACCTCCAGGCCCATCTCCCGCAGCGCGTCGACCAGCCGGTCGCGTTCGGCCTTGAGCCGTCCGACGTATCCGAGCAGGGTGTCGGTGTGCTCCAGGCAGGCCAGCGCGGTGGCCTGGGTGACGGCCGACAGGTGGTACGGCAGGCGCACCAGCTGGACGGCGTCGACCACGGCCGGGTCGGCCGCGAGGTAGCCCAGGCGCAGTCCGGCGGCGCCGAAGGCCTTGGACATGGTGCGGCTGACCACCAGGTGGGGGCGGCCCTCGATCAGCGGCAGCAGCGAGGGGCGGTGGGAGAACTCGACGTACGCCTCGTCGACGACCACCAGGCTCGGCCGGGCGGCCTGGGCGGCCTCGTAGAGGCGCAGCACGGTGTCGGCGTCGACGGCCGTGCCGGTGGGGTTGTTGGGCGAGCAGACGAAGACGACGTTCGGCCGGTGCTCGGCGATGGCCGCGACGGCGGCGTCCACGTCGATGGTGAAGTCGTCGCGCCGGGAGCCGGAGATCCAGGCGGTGCCGGTGCCCCGGGAGATCAGCGCGTGCATGGAGTACGAGGGCTCGAAGCCCAGCGCGCTGCGGCCGGGGCCGCCGAAGGTCTGCAGCAGCTGCTGGAGCACCTCGTTGGAGCCGTTGGCGGCCCACACCTGCTCGCGGGTGACCGGGAAGCCGGTGGTGCGGGCCAGGTAGCCGGCCAGGCCCTCGCGCAGTTCGACCGCGTCCCGGTCGGGGTAGCGGTTCAGGCCGCGGGCGGCGTCGGCGACGCGCTCGGCGATCCGGGCCACCAGCTCCTCGGGGAGCGGGTACGGGTTCTCGTTGGTGTTCAGCTGGACGGGGACGTCCAGCTGCGGCGCGCCGTACGGGGACTGGCCGCGCAGCTCGTCCCGGACGGGAAGGTCCTCACGTGCGGTCACGAGCCGGGAACCGTCCAATCGAACCGGGCCTTGATGGCGTCGCCGTGGCCGGGGAGGTCCTCGGCGTCGGCGAGGGCGACCACGTGGGCGGCGACGTCGGCCAGCGCGTCCCGGTCGTACTCGACGACCTGGACGCCGCGCAGGAAGGTCTGGACCGACAGTCCGGAGGAGTGGCAGGCGCAGCCGCCGGTGGGCAGCACGTGGTTGGAGCCGGCCGCGTAGTCGCCCAGCGAGACCGGGGTCCAGCGGCCGATGAAGACCGCTCCCGCGTTGACGACCCGGGCGGCGACGGCGTGCGGGTCGCGGGTCTGGATCTCCAGGTGCTCGGCCGCGTACGCGTTGACCACGGCGAGGCCCTGGGTCAGGTCGTCGACCAGGATGATGCCGGACTGCCGGCCGCCCAGCGCCTCGGCGACCCGCTCGCTGTGCTTGGTCCTGGGGACCTGCACGGCCAGCTCGGCCTCGACGGCGTCGGCCAGCGCCGGGGAGTCGGTGACCAGCACCGAGCCGGAGGTGGGGCCGTGCTCGGCCTGGCTGATCAGGTCGGCGGCGACGTCGGAGGGCAGCGCGCTGTCGTCGGCGAGGACGGCGATCTCGGTGGGCCCGGCCTCGGAGTCGATGCCGATCCGGCCGGCGAACAGCCGCTTGGCGGCGGCCACGTAGATGTTGCCGGGGCCGGTGACCATGTTCACCGGCGCGCACTCCTCGGTGCCGAGGGCGAACATCGCGACCGCCTGGGCGCCGCCGACGGAGTAGACCTCCTCGACGCCGAGCAGCGCGCAGGCCGCCAGGATGGTCGGGTGGACGCGGCCGCCGAACTCGCGCTGCGGCGGGGAGGTGACCGCGATGCCCCGGACGCCCGCCTCCTGGGCCGGCACCACGTTCATCACCACGGAGGACGGGTAGACGGCCAGCCCGCCCGGCACGTAGAGCCCGACCCGCTCGACCGGCACCCAGCGCTGGGTGACCGTGCCGCCCGGCACCACCTGGGTGGTGTGCCCGGTGCGGCGCTGGTCGGCGTGCACGGCCCGGGCCCGGCGGATGGACTCCTCCAGCGCGGCGCGCACCTTCGGGTCCAGCGTCTCCAGGGCCTCGGTCAGCTGCTGGGCCGGGACACGGGTCGACTCCAGCCGGACGCCGTCGAAGCGCTCGGTGATCTCGATCAGCGCCGCGACCCCGCGATGGCGTACGTCCTCGGCGATCGGCCGCACCTTCTCCAGTGCGGCCGCCACGTCGAACTCGGCTCGGGGCAGCAGGTCACGCGGGTCGTCGAGCGAGCCGCGGAGGTCGATTCGAGAGATCACGCCACCCAGTGTAAGGAGTGGCCGGAACCGCTGGTCCCGCATTTCAGTCCGTGATACGAAAGGCGAGACGACCGGGGGGACGGGGGAAAGCATGGCGGATCGCGCTCCGGAGGGCTGGACGGACACGGAGCGGGAGCTCTGGGAGGCCTTCCGCCACGGGAACGTCTTCGACCGCCGCAGCGGCCGGTCCGCGACCGACGACCCCTACGGGGACGTCCCGTGGGGGCCCGAGCGGACGGTCAGCGCCGCGGCGCTCGCCCACCTGCTGCTGGCCGGCCCGGCGGCGGCCCCGGGAAGGGTCGCCTCGCTGCGGATGAGCGGGGTGGCCGTCACCGGCTCGCTCAACCTGGCCGGCGGCCGGATCCAGCAGTACGTCGAACTGCACGGCTGCCGCTTCGAGCACAAGGTGCTGATCTCCGAGGCCGAGGCCAGCACCATCCGGATGGTCGACTGCCTGGTCCCCCGGATCGAGGCCTCCCGGCTGACCACCACCGGCGACCTCCACCTGGCCCGCTGCCGGATCCCCGAGGGGCTGCGGCTCACCGACGCCAAGATCGGCACCGACCTGCTGCTCAACCTCGCCGTCATCGGCTGCGACCGCTACGGCCGCGCCGTCTCCGCCGACGGGATGACCGTCCACCAGGACTTCGAGGCCGAACGCATCGAGGTGCTGGGCGAGTTGAGCATCCGCACCGCCCGGATAGGCGGTCGGCTGTCGCTGCGCGGCGCCCAGCTGCGCGCCGATCCGCAGAACGGCGTCTGCCTCAACGCCGTGCGGATCGTCGTCGGCCACACCCTCTACCTGACCAGTTCCGCCGACGACGGCTGGGCCGGCTCCCGCAGCTACTACGGCTCCGGCTACGGCCAGAACCCCCAGCCCGGCTCCTCCAGCACGCCGTTCCGCGCCTACGGCCAGGTCCGGCTCTCCGACGCCCGCTTCGAGGCGGCCTGCCTGATCACCGGCGAATTCCACCTTGAGGGTGAGGACGAGCTCTCGCTGCGCCGCATCCACACGCCCGAGCTGCGCTTCACCTGCGCGATGCGCCCCACCGGCACGGTCTCGCTCTCCCGGGCCCGGGTCGGCAACCTGGTCGACGTCCCCGAGGCCTGGCCGCTCGGCAAGCACCTGGGGCTGACCGGCTTCGTCTACGAGAACCTGCGCCCGGTCACGCCGTTCACCGTCCAGCAGCGGATCGCCTGGCTGGAGGGCTCCTCGGTGGACTTCCAGCCGGAGTCCTACGAGCAGCTCGCCGCCGCCCTGCGCCGCGACGGCGCCGACGACGACGCCCGCGAGGTGCTGTACGCCAAGCAGCGCCGCCGCCGGCAGACCCTGCCGCTGCCCTCCCGGATCTGGGGCCGGATCCAGGACGTCACGGTCGGTTACGGCTACCGCCCCGGCCGGGCGGGCCTGTGGCTGCTGCTCGCCTGGGCGCTCGGCAGCGCCTGGTTCGCCACCCACCGGCTGGAGCCGCTCAAGGCCGACGAGCAGCCGCACTGGAACCCGGTGCTGTACACCCTGAACCAGCTGCTGCCGATCGTCGACCTCAACCAGGGCGCCTGGAACCCCGGCGGCGCCGAGCAGTGGATCTCGGCCGGACTGGTGCTGATCGGCTGGGTGCTCGCCTCCACGGTGGTGGCGGGCGCCACCCGGCTGCTGCAACGGGGCTGAACGGGTGAGCGCGCGGATGCGGGCCGGCCGGCGCGGCACCCGTCGCCGGCGTGCCCGGGCCGCCGGCGACGGCTCGCCGGAGCGGCTGACCGGTCAAACCGCGCGACACGGCCGGGGCCCGGGCAACTACGCTGTCCGCCGTGACAGAACGGCTGCCGCTCTTCCCGCTGACCACCGTGCTCTACCCGGGCCTCGTGCTGCCCCTGAACGTCTTCGAGGAGCGCTACCGCCGTCTCGTCGCCGACCTGCTCGAACAGCCCGAGGACGCGCCGCGCCGGTTCGGCGTGCTCGCCATCAAGGACGGCCGCGAGGTCGCCCCGGTCCGGCCCGAGGAGGGCCCGGCCGGGCCGCTCGACGGCCTGGGCACCGTCACCGGCGACCCGCTGGAGGCGCTGTTCCACATCGGCTGCGTCGCCGACGTCTCCTCCGTCCAGGAGCAGCCGGACGGCCGCTACGAGCTGCTGGTCACCGGCACCACCCGGTTCCGGCTGCGCTCGGTGACCGTCGCCGGCCCGTACCTGACCGGCGAGATCGAGCCGATCGAGGAGCAGCCCGGCGAGGGCTCCGGCGCCCTGGCCGCCGAGGTGGAGCGAGCCTTCCGGGTGTACCAGAAGCGCCTCGCCGGGGCCAAGGAGGCCAGCACCGTGGGCCGGCCGCAGCTCCCGGACGACCCCCAGGTGCTGTCCTACCTGGTCGCCGCCGCCTCGGTGTTCGAGACGCCGGTCAAGCAGCAGCTGCTCGCCTGCCCGGACACCGCCCAGCGGCTGCGCACCGAACTCGAGCTGCTGCGCCGCGAGAGCGCCGTGCTCAGCTGGCTCCCCTCGCTGCCCGCGGTCGACCTCACCCGCCAGTCCTTCAGCCCCAACTGACCCGAGGACCCCGCATGGCCAAGAAGACCAGGAAGGGCGGTCAGGGCACCCCGGCCACCGTCGCCCTGGAGACCGCCGCCGTTCCCTTCACCGTGCACGCCTACGACCACGACCCGGCCGCGGCCTCCTACGGCGGGGAGGCCGCCGAGGCGCTCGGCATCGCCCCGGAGCGGGTGTACAAGACCCTGGTCGCCGAGGTGGACGGCACCCTCACCGTCGGCGTGGTGCCGGTCGCCGGCCAGCTGGATCTCAAGGCGCTCGCCGCGGCCGTCGGCGGCAAGCGCGCCGCCATGGCCGACCCGGCCGCCGCCGAACGCAGCAGCGGCTACGTCCTCGGGGGCATCTCGCCGCTCGGCCAGCGCCGCCCGCTGCGCACGGTGGTCGACAGCAGCGCGCTCGGCCACCGGACGGTCTACGTGTCGGCGGGGCGCCGGGGCCTGGAGGTCGAGCTGGCCCCGGCCGACCTGATCACCCTGACGAAGGCCGACACCGCGCCGATCGCCCGGTAGGGCGCGCGCAGCCGACGGCGGACGGCGGACAAGCGCGACGGCGGGCAGACGCGACGACGGGCAGACGCGACGCCGCGCAGACGGGACGGCGGACGGCCCGCGCCGGAGCGCCCGCAGTCCGCCTCGTCCTCGGAGCTCAGTCCTGCTGCGGCCGGTCCTCCGGCGCGGACGCCGGGGGCTCCTCGCCGGGGGTGCCGTAGGTGCCCGCCGGAGCCCCCCAGTACGGCGGCGGGTCCTCCTCCCGCTTGCCGAACGCCGCCGACAGCGCCAGCAGCACCACCATGGCCGCCATCGGCCAGACCAGCAGCGCGCCCAGCGCCCCCAGGTCGATGCTCGCGTCGAAGTGGCCGCCGTTGCCGACCCGCCGGGCCTCGCCGACCAGGTCCTCGCTCGGCCCGAGCCAGCGTCCGATCCGCCAGGCGCCGATCGACCCGAGCAGCCCGCCGACGGCCAGCCCCAGCGCGACCGCGACCCCGCCGCCGCGCTTGCGGGTCACCAGGAAGGCCCCGAGCGCGGTCACGATCCCCGCGCCCAGGGCGATCAGCACGAACACGGCGTCGGCGCCGGCCCGCTGCTCGCCCTCCGGGTCCGCGTAGAGGATCCGGTCACCGTCCACCACCAGCGGCACCTTCGGCGCCAGCCAGACCCACAGCCCGGCCATCACCACGGCGGCCACGAGACAGGCGACCACGACGCCCGCCCCGATCCGCACCTCCGGCAGCAGCCGCCGCCCCACCGAGGGGGCGGGCGCGTCCTCGGCCGCGGGCGGCGGCGCGAACGGGTCGGGCACGGCATCCGGGGTCGCGTGCACCTCGGCGCGGGCGGGATCCGGAGGAGTGTTCGGTACGGTCACGAGTCCCATCGTTTCACGACGGCCACCCGTACGGCCCCACCGCCCGCGCACCGACCGGGTACCGGCCGCGCAGCGGACGCCCACCGACCGCGTACCGGCCGCGGAGCGAACACGCACCGGCCGCCGCCCGGCCCGGCGCCTACCGGGCCACCGCGCGCCGGTACGCCCAGGTGGCCAGCGCCAGCGACACCACGCCGACCGCCGCGCAGACCCCGAGGTCCGCCGCGACCACCGCCCAGTCCGGGTCCGGCGCGAAGGTGCGGGCGAAGGCCTCCACCCCGTACGTCGAGGGCAGCAGGTCCCGCAGCCACAGCACCGGCTGCGGCAGGTGGTCCACCGGCAGCACCCCCAGCAGCAGGGCCGCCGACATGCCGAGCTGCCCCAGCATCGTCGCGATCTCCGGCCGCGGCGCCAGCAGCCCGCAGGCCGCGCCCAGCCCGGCCAGCGCGGCCCCCGCCAGCGGGACGACCGCCAGCAGCACCCACAGCTGCCCGAGCGGCAGCCCGAACATCACCGCGCCGGCGCCCGCCGTGACCAGCGTCCCCGGCAGGGTGAACGACGCGTACGCGGCGGCCGCGCCGAGCACCACCGAGGCGGCCGGCACCGGCAGCGTCCCGTAGTGGTCCAGGCCGCCGTCGGCCCGCAGCCTGCCGAAGTACTGGGCGAGCAGGTTGAGCGCGACGAACGCCACCACCAGCACGCTCGACCCGGCGACCACCGACCGCGCGGCCGAGGTCTGCCCGGCGTCCACGACGCCCCGCATCATCACCAGGATGCCGAGCGACTGGAAGGTCGCCACGAACAGCAGCGGGATGCGCGCCACCTTCGCCCGGGCCAGCTGCGCCCGGTAGACCGCGGCGAGGGAGGGCAGCAGCCGGGCGGCGGGGGCGAGCGGGGCCGGCCCGGCCGTCGAGCGGTCGGCCCGCGGGGGCACCGAGAGCAGCGTCACTTGGCCAGTCCTCCGTGGCGGCCGCCCAGCTTGAGGTAGGCGTCCTCAAGGCTGGGGGTGGCGAGGGTGAAGTCGTCGAGCGCCGCGAAGGCGGGGCCGGTGGTGACGGCGGCGACCAGCTCGCGGGCCTGCTCGGGGGTGGTGCGGACGGTCCAGCGGCGCCCGGTGCGCTCGGCCCGTTCGGCCAGCGCGGCGACGGCGGGCACGCCGACCGGCGCCTCGTCCCGCCAGACCAGGTCGAGCCGCACGTCGCCGTCCACCAGCGCCTTGAGGCCGCCCGGGGTGTCGCAGGCGATCACCCGGCCCTCGTCGACCACGGCGACCCGGTCCAGCACGGTCTCCGCCTCGATCACGTTGTGGGTGACCAGCAGCACCGTCGTCCCGCGCTCGGCCCGCCGCCGGTCCACGGCCGACCACACGGCCCGCCGGGCGACCGGGTCCATGCCCGTCGTCGGCTCGTCCAGCACGAGCAGCGGCCGCTCCCCCACCAGGGCGGCCGCGAAGCAGGCGAGCCTGCGCTGCCCGCCGGACAGCTTGGCCAGCGGCCTCGAGGCGATCGGCTCCAGCCCGAGTTCGGTGAGCACCTCGGCCGCCTCGGCCCGGGCCCGCGCCCGGGTGAGCCCGCGCAGCCGGCCGGTGGTCTCGGCGGCCAGCACGACGCTCAGCTCGTCCAGCGCGGTGGACTCCTGGCCGAGGTAGCCGAGCAGCCGGGCGGCCCGCTCGGGGTGGCGGACGATGTCGTGGCCGAGCAGCTCGACGGAGCCGGAGTCCGGCCGCAGCAGCCCGGTGAGCTGGCGCACCAGGGTGGACTTGCCGGCGCCGTTCGGCCCGAGCAGCCCGAAGACCTCGCCCTGCCGGACGGTCAGGCTGATCCCGTCGTTGGCCCGGACCACGGTCGCGGCGGCCCCGCGCCCGCTGCGGTACGTGCGGACCAGGTCCCGCACCACGACGCACGGCGAGGTGTCCTGGGGTGCCCGCCCGGCCGTCTCTTCCACGACCGAAGACTCTACGCGCTCACGCGCGCGCACCGGACGAGGGGGCCTGATCACCGGAAACCGCCGCTCGGCCGGGGAAGGCCGGCCGCCGCGGAGGACCCGGTCGGCCACAGCGGGACCGGCCGCCGCGGGGGGACCGGCCGTCACGGACGGGCCGGCCGCGGAAGGGGGCCGGGGAGCGGCCGGTCCGCAGAGCGGTCAGTCCTCGACCACCATGGAGCCCCCGGGCACCCGGGCTGCCAGTTCCTTCCAGAATCCCGCCCGGATGGCGTACCGGTCGTGCTCGTCGATCTGGTCGTCCTTGTGCGCGAGCAGCCCGAAGCGGGCCGCGTAGCGCAGCAGCTCGCCGTCGACCCGGTGCGGGATGCGCGGGTAGTCGGGCCACAGCACGGTGAGCCGTTCGACGTCGCCGAGCCGCTCGCTCCAGCGCCGGGCGAAGACCTGGCCGACCTCGTGGGCGTCGCCGCCGATCGAGGTGATGTCCTCCTCGCGGTCGGCCCAGCGCTGCTCGGCGGTGGTCAGCTGGGCCAGGGTCGGCAGGCTGTCCCCGGCGGTGACGGACGGCTCCGGGGCGGGCCGGTCCACCCAGCCGCGGTCGGAGGACCACCGCAGCACCGGACCGGTCGCCACGGCGGAGGCGGAGCCGTTGGCGTGGCCGTTGGCGTGCCCGTTGGCCGCCGGGGTGACCGGCGAGACGGCGGAGACCCGTCCGGCGAGGTCCTTGGGCGTGGGCACCACCCGCAGGCTCGCGGCCGGCTGCGGCCGTCCGTCCGCGGCGGGCGCGTCGGCGGCCGGGGCGTCGGCGGCCGGCCGGGCCACCGGCGGGACCACGGTCGGCAGCGCGGCGGGCGGGGCGGCGAGGATCTTGGCGATCTCCTGCCGGGCGCCGGCCGCCCCCGGCGCCGGGAACACGCTGGAGCTGTCCCGCAGCGAGAAGCACCCCTCGATCCACTCGCGGTCCAGCACCCGCCGCTCGTCGGCCTCGCCGACCAGGTCCTCGGACTGGTTGAAGTCCCCGTCGGCGGCCTGCAGCGCCCACAGGTGCACGGCCACCCCGTGCTCCTTGGCGGTCATCATCCCGGGCAGCAGGTCGCCGTCCCCGGTGATCAGCACGACGTCCGCACAGGCCCGGTTGCGGGCCAGCTCGGAGAGCTCGGCGTGCATCGCGGCGTCCACGCCCTTCTGCACCCAGCGCCCCTCCGCGCGGGTCAGCGCGCCCAGCCGGACGGTGACCCGGGGCAGGACGCGCAGCCGCCGGTGTTCGGGCATCGGGCGGCGGTCGGGGGCGGCGTCGAACCAGTAGATCCGCAGCAGGGGCAGGCCGGTCTCGGCTTCGGCTCGTTCGCGCAGGGCGCTGATCAGCGCGGTGTGGTTCACGGTGACCTTGGAGCGGGACGGATCACCGGCGAGCAGGCTGGCGGCGGCGCCCAGCAGGTATCCGGCGTCCACCAGGACGACACAGCGGTCCATCTGCGCACCTCTTTTCGCTCGCCCTCGAAGGTCGGTCGGGGTGGGCGGTCCGCCCGGCGCCGGGCGGGGCGGGGTGAGGGGCCCCCGGTGGCCGCCCGATCGTTGGGTCACCTTTTCCCCCTGGCTCGCGACCCGAACCTCGGCGGATGTCCCGGTCCCGCAACAGCCGCCCCAACGAGTCGCAAAGAAAAACGAAGGCGGGCCCCGTTCAACGACGGGGCCCGCCAAACGTCACGGACGGCTGGTCCGGGTCAGCCCCTGAGCTCGGCGGCGACCAGCTCGGCCAGCTGGACGGCGTTGAGCGCGGCGCCCTTGCGGAGGTTGTCGTTCGAGACGAACAGCGACAGGCCGTTCTCCACGGTCTCGTCCACCCGGATGCGGCCGACGTAGCTCGGGTCCCGGCCAGCCGCCTGCAGCGGGGTCGGGATCTCGGACAGCTCGACGCCCGGGGCGCCGGTGAGCAGCTCCACCGCGCGCTCGGGGCTGATCGGGCGCTCGAAGCGGGCGTTGATCTGCAGCGAGTGGCCGGAGAAGACGGGCACGCGCACGCAGGTGCCGGCGACCTTCAGACCGGGGATGCCGAGGATCTTGCGGCTCTCGTGGCGGAGCTTCTGCTCCTCGTCGGTCTCGTTGGAGCCGTCGTCCACGAGGGAGCCGGCCAGCGGCACCACGTTGAAGGCGATCGGCCGCCGGTACACCTTGGGCTCGGGGAACTCCACGGCGGCGCCGTCGTGGGCGAGCGCCGAGGCGCCGTCCACCACCTTGGCGGCCTGGTCCTGGAGCTCGGCGACGCCGGCCACGCCGCTGCCGGAGACGGCCTGGTAGGTGGAGACGACGAGCGCGGCCAGGCCGGCCTCCTCGTGCAGCGGGCGCAGCACGGGCATGGCCGCCATGGTGGTGCAGTTCGGGTTGGCGATGATGCCCTTGGGGCGGTCGGCGATCGCCCCGGGGTTGACCTCGGAGACCACCAGCGGGACCTCGGGGTCGCGGCGCCAGGCGGAGGAGTTGTCGATGACGACGGCGCCGGCCGCGGCCACCTTGGGGGCCAGGGCCTTGGAGGTGGAGCCGCCGGCCGAGAAGATCACGATGTCCAGGCCGGTGTAGTCGGCCGTGGCCGCGTCCTCGACGGTGATCTCGGCGCCCTGCCACGGCAGCGTGCGTCCGGCCGAGCGGGCCGAGGCGAACAGCCGCAGCTGCTCCACCGGGCCGATCCCACCGGGGAGTCCCGCGCGCTCCGCCAGGATCTCGCGGACCACGCCGCCGACCTGGCCGGTGGCTCCGACAATGCCGATCTTCATTCCGACTACTCCTCTGGATGATGCTGTCTACAGCCGCACTCCGCCCATCATGCCTTGTCACGCGGGTGGGGCGACCAGCCATTTCACGGTGTGAGAGGGCGCCGCGGCGGGCGAGCGGTCCGCCGCACCGGCGGTCTAGTGGTCCAGACCACTGGCGAGGGCCAGCGCCGCCGCGACCTCCGCCTCCCCCGCCGGCAGCAGCGGCAGCCGGACGTCCGGGGTGGGGATCCGGCCCTGGGCGTGCAGCACGCCCTTGGTCACCGCCGGGTTCGGCGCCGTGAACGCGGAGAGCGCCAGTGCCGTCAGCCGGTGCCCGAGCGCCCGCGCCCGCTCGACGTCCCCGGCCCGCCAGGCCTCGTACAGTTCGACGAAGCGGCCGGTCGCCAGGTGCGCGGAGGCGAGGATGCCGCCGGCCGCGCCGATCGCCAGCATCGGCGCCAGGAAGGCGTCCTCCCCGGTCAGCACCGTGAAGCCGGCGGGGGTGTCGGCGAGCAGTTCGGCCGCCGTCCGGTCCAGCCCGCCGGTGGCGTACTTGACGCCCACCACGCCCTCGATCGCGGCCAGCTCGCGCAGCGCGGTGGTGGAGAGCTCCTGCCCGGTGCGGTACGGGATGTGGTAGACGACCAACGGCAGCGGACTGCCCGCGGCCAGCGCCCGGAAGTGCGCCACCGTGCCGGCCTCCCCCGCCCGGACGAAGGCCGGCGTGGTGACCAGGGCCGCCGCCCCGGGCACCCGCTCGGCGAGCGCGGCCAGCGCCTCGCCGACGGCCCGGGTGTCGCCGCCGGAGGCGCCGACCACCAGTTGCGCCCCGCGCGCCGCGCAGACGGCCGCGGCGACGTCCACCACCGCGTCCCGCTCCCCGGCGGTCAGCGCGGCGGGCTCGCCGGTGGTGCCGAGCGCGACCAGCCCGGCCGCTCCGGCGTCCAGGACCTCGTACGCGAGCTTCTCCAGCGCGTCGAGGGCGACGGAGCCGTCCGCGGCGAACGGGGTGATCAGGGGGACGTAGATGCCCTTGAGTTCCATGGGACGATCCTGCGGCCTGCCGATCAACCAGGTCCAGTTCACATGTGTGACGCTTCTCGTAAGCTGAGCCGATGCTCGACGTCCGACGCCTGCGCCTGCTGCGCGAACTCGCCCACCTCGGCACCATCGCCGCCGTCGCCGAGGCGCTGTCCTTCAGCGCCTCGGCGGTGTCCCAGCAGCTGTCCGTCCTGGAGAAGGAGGCCGGCGTCCCCCTGCTGGAGCGCTCCGGGCGGCGGGTCACCCTCACCCCGGCCGGCCGGGGCCTGGTCCGCCACGCCGAGTCCGTCCTCGCCCTGCTGGAGCAGGCGGGCGCCGAACTCGCCCAGGCGAAGCGCGGGTTGGCCGGCCCGCTGCGGATCGGCACCTACCCCTCGGCGGCCCGGGCGATCATCCCGGCGGTGCTCGCCGAGCTGGCCTCCTGGCACCCGGGGCTGGAGCCGATGGTCACCGAGGTGGACCCGGCCGCCGTCGGCGCGGCGCTGCGCGCGGGCGAGCTGGACGTCGCACTGGTCCACGAGTACGACCTCGTCCCGGCCGACCCCGAGCCCGGCCTCGCGGTCACCCGCCCGGTCTTCACCGAGCCGATGTACCTGGCCGCCCGCGCCCCGGCCACCGTCGCCGAGCAGCACGGCGCGCCGTGGATCATGTCCCCGCCCGGCACCCTCTGCCACACCATGGCCGTCCGCGCCTGCGAGGCGGCGGGCTTCGCGCCCCGGATCCGGCACCAGATCGACGACTTCACCACAGTGCTGGCGCTGGTGGCCGCCGGCCAGGGCGTCGCGCTGGTCCCCCACCTGGGGACGGCCGAGCGGCCGCCGGGCGTCGTGCTCACCCGGCTGCCCGTGTACCGCCGCACCCGCGCCGCCTTCCGCGCGGGCGCCGGCTCCCACCCGGCCATCTCGGCCTTCGTCTCGGCCCTGCACACGGCGGTGCCGCCGGGGCTGGGCGGAGGCTCCTGAACGCACCGGGGCCCGGGACCGCCTCGCGGTGTCCCGGGCCCCGGCCGGTCCTGCGCCTCAGACCACCAGGCAGCTCGGTCCGAGCAGCTGCTTGAGGTCCCCGAACAGCGCCGGGTCGGACTTCACCCGGTGCCGGTCCAGCCGCAGCACCGTGGTCTTGTTGCGGCTCTCCAGCCGCACCCGGACCTCGGTGGTGCCCCGGTGGCTGCCCAGCACCTCGCCGAGCCGGGCCACCAGCGGCGGCGTCACCTTCCCGCTCGGGATGTTGATGACGATCGGCGCGTCGGCGTGGGCGTTCGACAGGTCGGGCACGGACAGCTCCATGCCCATCAGGCGCGGCACGTCCTCCCGCTTGTCCAGCTTGCCGCGGACGAACACCACGGCGTCCTCGACCAGTTGGGAGGAGACCAGCTGGTAGCTGGCCGGGAAGAACATGCAGTCGATCGAGCCCGCCAGGTCCTCGACGGTGGCGATCGCCCAGGCGTTGCCCTGCTTGGTCATCTTCCGCTGGAGGCCCGAGATGATGCCGCCGATGGTGACGATCGTCCCGTCCGGGCGCTCCGCGAGGTCGGCGACCGCGCAGTCCGCCTTGTCGGCGAGCACGTGCTCGATGCCGTGCAGCGGGTGCGAGGAGACGTACAGGCCGAGCATCTCCCGCTCCTGGGTGAGCAGGAAGGACTTGTCCCACTCCTCCTCGGAGAAGACGACGTCCAGTCCGAAGCTCGGCTCGTCCGCGGTCGCGTCGCCGCCGAACAGGTCGAACTGCCCCTCGGCCTCCTTGCGCTTCACGCCGACCACGTTGTCGATCATCGGCTCGAACTGCGCGCTCAGGCCCTTGCGGGTGTGCCCGAGCGAGTCGAAGGCGCCCGCCTTGATCAGCGATTCGACGGTCCGCTTGTTGCAGACCACCGACTCCACCTTGTCCAGGAAGTCGGGGAACGACGAGAACTTCCCCTTGGTCTTGCGCGTCCGGATCATCGACTCGACCACCGGGCCGCCGACGTTGCGGATGGCGGTGAGGCCGAAGCGGACGGTGTCGTCACCGTGCGGGGTGAAGTCCGAGTCCGACTCGTTGACGTCCGGCGGGAGGACGTTGATGCCCATCTTGCGGCACTCGTTGAGGTAGACCGCCGACTTGTCCTTGTCGTCCTTCACGGAGGTCAGCAGGCCCGACATGTACTCGGCCGGGTAGTTGGCCTTCAGGTAGGCCGTCCAGTACGAGACCAGCCCGTACCCGGCGGTGTGCGCCTTGTTGAACGCGTAGCCGGAGAAGGGGACGAGGACGTCCCAGACCGCCTGGATCGCCTCGTCCGAGTAGCCGCGCTCGCGGCAGCCCTTCTGGAAGGGGACGAACTCCGCCTCCAGGATCTCCTTCTTCTTCTTGCCCATGGCCCGGCGCAGCAGGTCCGCCTGGCCGAGCGAGTAGCCGGCCAGGATCTGCGCGGCCTTCTGCACCTGCTCCTGGTAGACGATCAGGCCGTAGGTGGGCTCCAGGATCTCCCGGAGCGGCTCCTCCAGCTCCGGGTGGATCGGGGTGATCTCCTGCTGGCCGTTCTTGCGCAGGGCGTAGTTGGTGTGGGAGTTGACGCCCATCGGGCCCGGTCGGTAGAGCGCGAGGACGGCGGAGATGTCCTCGAAGTTGTCGGGCTTCATCAGGCGCAGCAGCGAGCGCATCGGCCCGCCGTCGAGCTGGAAGACGCCGAGCGTGTCACCCCGGGCGAGGAGTTCGTAGGTCGGCTTGTCGTCCAGGGGCAGATCAAGCAGGTTGATCTTGATGCCCTTGTTCTTCTCGATCGCCTTGACGGCGTCGTCCATGATCGTCAGGTTGCGCAGGCCGAGGAAGTCCATCTTGAGGAGGCCGAGGCCCTCGCAAGTGGGATAGTCGAACTGCGTGATGGTGACGCCGTCGGTGTGCCGGGTCCAGACCGGGATGTGGTCGGTCAGCGGCTCGGCGGACATGATGACGCCGGCCGCGTGCACGCCGGGCTGGCGGATCAGGCCCTCGATGCCGCGCGCGGTGTCGATGACCTTCTTGACGTCCGGGTCGGTCTCGTAGAGGCTGCGGATCTCGCCGGCCTCGCTGTACCGGGGGTGGGTCGGGTCGGTGATGCCGGAGAGCGGGATGCCCTTGCCCATGACGTCCGGCGGCATCGCCTTGGTGATCCGGTCGCCCATCGCGTACGGGTAGCCGAGGACGCGCGAGGAGTCCTTGATGGCGGCCTTCGCCTTGATGGTGCCGTACGTGACGATCATGGCGACCTTGTCGGACCCCCACTTCTCGGTGACGTAGCGGATCACGTCACCGCGCCGGCGCTCGTCGAAGTCGATGTCGACGTCGGGCATGGAGATGCGCTCGGGGTTGAGGAAGCGCTCGAAGATCAGGCCGTGCGGGATGGGGTCGAGGTCGGTGATGCCCATCGCGTAGGCGACGAGCGAACCGGCCGCCGAACCACGGCCCGGGCCCACCGCGATGCCCTGGCTCTTGGCCCACATGATGAAGTCCGCGACCACGAGGAAGTACGCCGGGAACCCCATCTGCACGATGGTGTCCATCTCGTACTCGGCGAGCTTCTTGTGCTCCTCGTCGTACCCGTCCGGGAAGCGCCAGTCCATGCCCTCCCAGACCTTGGCCCGGAAGAAGTCCGCCTCGGACTCGTAGCCCTCCGGGATGGGGAAGCGGGGCATCAGGTTCTTGAACTGGAACATGCCCTCGGTGTCGACCCGGGAGGCGATGAGGAGCTGGCTGTTGCGGCAGCCCTCCTGCCAGGCGTCCGAGGAGTCCAGCGCGTACATCTCGGCGGCCGACTTGACGTAGTAGCCGGTGCCGTCGAAGCGGAAGCGGTCCGGGTCGGAGAGGTTCTTGCCGGTCTGCACGCAGAGCAGCAGGTCGTGGGCGCCGGCGTCGGCCTCGGTGGTGTAGTGCGAGTCGTTGGTGACCACCGGAGGGATGCCCAGCTTCCGGCTGATCTCCAGCAGTCCGTCCCGGACCCGCTTCTCGATGTCGAGGCCGTGGTCCATCAGCTCCAGGAAGTAGTTCTCCTTGCCGAAGATGTCCTGGTAGTCGGCGGCGGACTTCAGCGCCTCGTCGAACTGGCCGAGGCGCAGCCGGGTCTGCACCTCGCCGGAGGGGCAGCCGGTGGTGGCCATCAGGCCGCCGGACAGCTCCGAGATCAGCTCCTTGTCCATCCGCGGCCACTTGACCAGCCAGCCCTCGGCGTAGGAGCGCGAGGTCAGCTTGAAGAGGTTGTGCAGGCCCTCCTTGTTCCGGGCCCAGATCGTCTTGTGGGTGTACGCGCCGGACGCGGAGACGTCGTCCTTCTTCTGGTGCGGCTGGCCCCACAGGATGCGCTTGGTGTTGGAGCGGGACTCCGGGGCGACGTACGCCTCGATGCCGATGACGGGGGTGATCCCGGCGGCGGTCGCCTGCTTGTGGAACTCCGCGGCACCGTACATGTTGCCGTGGTCGGTCATCGCGACGTGGGTCTGCCCCAGCCGCTCGACCTCCTTGAACAGCTGCTTCAGCCGGGCGGCACCGTCCAGCATCGAGTACTCGGTGTGGACGTGCAGATGCGCGAACGGCTGGTCGCTCAAGGCGGGGCCTCCGGAGGCTCTGGTGCTGGTCTGGTGGGCCGGTGGACGTGCTGGTCACAGGGCGTGCCCTGGAAATGGGTGTGGCCCGGAACACCTCTCGGGGTCCGGACCACCACTCACACGTTCACGCGTCCACTCTAGCCCGCCCGCCCCCGGGCCAGACGCACGGCGGCGGCCTCCCGGACCGCCGTTTCCTCCATCGGGTCGTCGCGCAGGACGACCAGACGCGCTCCCACCTCGGGCCGTTCCGGAGCGTGCTCGATCCCGGACAGCCGGGCACCGGGTTCGCAGTCCCAGAGCGACTCGGTGTACGCGTCGGCCAGACCCGCCGAGCCGATCGCCGCGAGCGCCTCGAGGTACCCGGGCCGCTCCGAGGAGTGCGGGGTCCACAGCCAGAACCGCCGCAGCAGCGACGCCGCGCCCGCCGCCCGGGGGCCGGACCGGGCCAGCCGGCGGGCGAGGTGCACCGGTCCGCACCAGGACCGGTCGACCCACCGCTGCTCCAGCTCGGCGATCAACGCCGGGACGTCCGGCGGGGCGTCCGGCGCCGGGACGTCCGGCGGGGCGTCCGGCGGGGCGTCCGGCGGCGGCGCCCCGTGGTCCGGCGCCGGCCCGGCGGCCACGGCGGGCCCGGCGGCCTCGGCGCGGCCGGCCGGTCCGCCGCGCTCCAGCAGGTCCAGGACGCGGGCCGCGCGCTCGCCCGGTGCCCCGCCCGCCGCCCGCATCGCCGTCACCGGCCCGAGCGGCAGCTCCAGGTCCCGGAGCAGCCGGGCCAGGTAGAGGTCCCGGGCGTCCGCCCGCGGGTCCCAGCGCCACTCCCAGCGGATGCACCCGTACACCAGCTCGGCCGCCGACGACGGGTCCTCCGCCGCCATCCGCGCGCCCAGGCCCCGGCCGCGCTGGAGCAGGCCGGGGAGCGTCCCGGCCGGGGCGTACTCGTGTCTGCGTTCTGCCACGGGCTCGTTCAACCCCGCCGGTAGTACGTCTCGACCGGCCGGCGCGCCTCCTCGAACAGCGCCGGCCCCTCCTGCGGGACGGTCGGCCACGCGCCCGAATCCGGGTTGAGCTCGACCAGGTGCTCGGTCGCCAGGGCGTAGACGACCCGTCCCAGCCCGGAGCGGACGATCGCGCCCGTGCACATGCCGCAGGGCTGGCAGCTGGTGTACATGGTCGTCCGGGCGGCCGTCTCCGGGGTCAGCTCCCGGGCGGCCCAGCGGGCGAGCTTGAGTTCGGGGTGGGCGGTGATGTCGTCGTCCCGCCGGACGGTGTTGTGGGCCTCCGCCAGGACCGTCCCGTCCGGTGCGGCCAGCAGCGAGCCGTAGGGCGCGTCGCCCAGCTCGACCGCCCGGGTCGCGATCGCGACCGCGCGCCGCAGCAGCGCCTCGTCGGCTGCCGTGATCACGATGTCCTCCTCCAGTGCTCCGAGACCGCCGTCAGATCCTGCCATGCCGCCTCGGGGCGGAGGGTCTCCGCCGGGTCCCCGTGGTACGGGTCGAGCACCACCGTCCCGGCGCCGAGCCCGCGCAGTTCCGCGAGGTCGCCCATCACCTGCTCCAGGTCGCCCACGCCGGCGGGCCGTTCGGGGCCGGTCACCGGCGCGTCCGTCAGGCGCAGTGCGATCCGCGGCGCGAAGCCCGGCAGGGCGTGCTCGGCGAGCACCGAGCGCATCCGGGGGACGGGCAGCCGCAGCGGGTGCCAGGCGTCGCCGAACCTCGCCACCCGCCGGAGGGCCGCCTCGCTGTGCCCGCCGACCCAGACCGGCGGCGCGGTGGCGCCGCCGGCCCGCCAGGCCTCCCGCACCGCCCCCAGGGACTCGTCGGCCAGCCGGCCGCGCGCGCCGAACGGCACCCCGAGCGCCTCGAACTCCTGCCGCGCCCAGCCGACTCCGACGCCGAGCACGAACCGCCCCCCGCTGAGCCGGTGCAGGCTGTCCGCCATCCGCGCGACCAGCAGCGGGTGGCGGTACGGCAGGACCAGGACGGTCGTCCCGATCCTCAGCCGCCGCCCGCTCGCCCCGGCCAGCCAGGACAGCGTGGTGAACGGGTCGTAGAACGGCTCCGGGTAGCGCTGGGCCACGTCGGGCGTGACGGCCACGTGGTCCGACACCATCAGCAGGTCGAAGCCGAGGCCCTCGACCAGCGCGGCCCGGGCGCGGAGCGCGCCGGGATCGGTGCCCGGTCCGAAGTTCGGTACGTTGACGCCGAGTTGCATGCCCCGAGGCTATTGCCGAGCCCCTGCCGCCGGGAACCGAATCCTCCCGGCGTTCGGCCCCCTCGGCCGTGGATTCCCCGGTAGCATCGCCCGGTGACCGCGAATCTCGACGACACCGACTGGGCGATCCTCGAGCAGCTCCAGCAGGAGGCCCGGATCTCGTTGAGCGAGCTGGGCCGCCGCGTCAGCCTCAGCCCCTCCGCCACCACCGAACGGGTGCGGAACCTGGAGTCACTGGGCGTCATCACCGGCTACCACGCCGCCGTGGACCTCACCGAGGTCGGCTACCCGGTGCTCGCCGTCGTCCGGCTGAAGTACCCGGGCAACCGCCACCAGCCGCTGCACCGCCTGCTCGCCGAGCGCCGCGAGATCCTGGAGTGCCTGCGCACCACCGGCGACGACTGCTACACCCTGAAGGTGGCCGCGACCTCCATGGAGCACCTGGAGGGCGTCGTCGACGAACTCGCCGGCCTCGGCAGCACCACCACCAGCGTCGTCTACCGCCAGACCCTGCCCCGCCGCGGTCCGTCCCGGCCCTGAGGGCGCCGCGCCACGGGACGGCCCGCGGACACCGCACCGGCCGGGACGGCCCGGGGGCGCCGCGTCAGCCCTCCAGGTCCTCCAGGTCGGCGAGGAAGTCGAGCGCGGCGGCCCAGGCGCGCTCGGCGGCCTCCGCGTCGTAGTCCGGCAGGTCCTGGTCGGTGAACAGGTGCCCGGCGCCCTGGTAGCGGTGCACCTCGACCTCGGCGCCCGCGCGCCGCATCCGCAGGTACCAGGCGTTCAGCCAGTCCTCCGGCTCGTACGGGTCCGGGTCCGCCATGTGCAGCTGCACGGGGATCGAGGTCGCCGCGTCCTCCCGCAGGTCGGAGGTGCCGTGCAGGAGCAGCAGGCCGCGGGCCTTCGCGTCGGCGAGCGCGAGGTTCTGGGCGACGGCGCCGCCGAGCGAGAAGCCGGCGTACACCAGCCCGCCCTCGGAGAGCGGGGCGACGGCGGTGACGGCCCGCTTCAGCAGTTCGTCGCTGCCGCCGATCTCCTCCTGGTAGGCGCGCGCGGCCTCGGAGTCCTCGAAGGTCCGCCCCTCGAAGAGGTCCGGGGTGTGGACGGTGTGCCCGGCGGCGCGCAGCCGGTCGGCGGCGGCGTGCACGGCCGGGCGCAGGCCGTGGGCGGAGTGGAAGAGGACGATCTGGGCCACGGTTCGGGGTCCTTCACCAGACGAAGTCAGGGGTACCCACCCATGATCCCGCATGCCCGGGCGAAGCCCCGGCGGGAGCGGCGGCAAAAGCCCTGGCGGGAGCTGCGGCGGAAGCCTGGGCGGGA
>NZ_JBEPAK010000051.1:0-33351 GCF_040298565.1 Kitasatospora sp. NPDC001539
GGTCCGCGGGCCCGACGGGTCCGACGCGGCCAACGGCTCCGGCGGGGCCGACGGGGCCTCGGCGGCCTCGGGCGCGGCGGCGTCCCCGCCCCGGCCGCCCGCCGACTCCCCCTCCCCGGCGCCGGGTCGGCGCGGGCCGGCCGGACGGGGCGGCGGACAGGCGCTCCAGGGTGGCGAAGCAGGCGCCCCACGCGGGTGGTTGGGAGCCGAGCGGGTGGGGCGGGAGGGGGTCGTCACGCTCGACGCCGGCGGGCAGCTTGCCGGTGACGGGCCTGGGCGGGCGTCCGCCCCGGCGGGCGAGGTGCGTCCAGAAGCCGACGGCGAGCGGCGCGGTCGCCACGCCCGCGGGCGCGGGCCAGGGCTGACCGGTCTGCGGGTGGCGCGGCACCACGGCGATGTCCGGAAGGGGATCGGGCAGGAGCAGGCCCGGTCCGGCCAGGGCCGCGCGCTTGGCCGGGCCCGCTGCGGGCAGCAGCCGGTCGAGGCGGGCCCGGAAGGCGTCGGCGAAGGGGCCGTCGGGCAGGGCGACGGGCGAGCCGTCTGCGGCGGCGACCAGGTGGGCGAGCGTCACGGCCGTCTCCGACGCCCAGCGCGGGTCCCACCGCCCGGCCGCGTCCCACGGCTCGGCGGCGCACCACCAGTGGGTGAGCGAGGCCCAGTCGGCCGCCGGCCGCACCGGGCCCGCGGGCACCGCGCGCACCGCGGCCGGTTCGAGCCAGGTGGCCTGCCACAGGGAACAGGCGTCGATCCTGGTCGCCACCTTCCGGCCGCAGCCGGCGCAGGTGAGGTTCGGGCCGTAGCGGCCGTCGATGCCGCAGCAGGCGCCGGGCTCGCCGCGCTGGAGCAGGACGGTGCCGTGGGCGTCGCCGGGGGCGATCACGATCGAGCGCTCCGCCCGGGCGGGGTCCTCGTCGACGGCGTAGGTGCCCGGTTCCATGAGGACGGGCATGGGGTGGCCGTTGCCGTAGGGCATGCCGGCGTAGACGGGGTAGGGCACCCGCGACAGCGGCGCGGTCAGCGCGGTGCCGCATCCCCCGCACGTGAAGACCTCCACGTGTGCGCTCCTTCCTCGCGCGCCGCGGCGGCGGGTGCGCGCCTCCCGCCCGGGTGGGGGCGGGTGGGGCAGCCTCGCGGCGCCCTTGAATTTACCGTCCCGTGCAACTATTGTCGGGACACATAACGTGCACCTGCAAGCGGCTGCGGGGCATTGGCTCCCGCCGCCGATCCCACCGGGAGTCCGACTTGAGCACCGATCTCTTCACCCCGATCACCCTGCGGGAGCTGACCGTCCCCAACCGGGTCTGGATGCCGCCGATGTGCCAGTACAGCGCCGCACCGGACGGCGAGGCGGCCGGGGCACCCACGGACTGGCACTTCGCCCACCTGGCGGCGCGGGCCGCCGGCGGCACCGGGCTGATCATCGTGGAGGCCACCGCCGTCAACCCCGAGGGGCGCATCAGCCCGTACGACCTCGGACTGTGGAACAACACCCAACGCGAGGCGTTCCGGCGGATCACCTCCTTCCTCAGGGAACAGGGCACCGTCCCCGCCGTCCAGCTCGGCCACGCCGGACGCAAGGCCTCCACCGAGCGGACCTGGGTGGAGCGCGGACGCGCCCTGCGCCCGGACGAGGAGCACGGCTGGCAGCCGCTCGCCCCCAGCGCCGCCGCCTTCTCCCCCGAGCACAGCACCCCCGACGAGCTGACGGTCGATCAGATCCAGGGGATCGTCGCGGACTTCGCCGCCGCCGCCCGGCGCGCGCTGGACGCGGGCTTCCAGGCGGTCGAACTCCACGGCGCCCACGGCTACCTGATCCACCAGTTCCTCTCCCCCCAGAGCAACCACCGCACCGACGCCTACGGCGGCACCTTCGAGGGCCGCATCCGCTTCGCGCTGGAGGTCGCCGACGCGGTGCGCGCGGTGTGGCCCGAGGAACTGCCGCTGTTCTTCCGCGTCTCCGCGACCGACTGGCTGAGCGAGAACCCCGAGGACGGCCGCGAGGGCTGGACCTCGCAGGACACCGTCCGCCTCGCCAAGGAGCTCCAGGCCCACGGCGTGGACCTGCTGGACGTCTCCACCGGCGGCCTCGTCCCCGACGCCCGCATCGAGGCCGCGCCCGGCTTCCAGGTGCCCTTCGCCGAGGCCGTGCGCCACGGGGCCGGCCTGCCGGTCGCCGCCGTCGGCCTGATCACCGACCCCGTCCAGGCCCAGGACATCGTCGCCTCCGGCCGCGCCGACGCCGTCCTGCTCGGCCGCGAACTGCTGCGCAACCCCTCCTGGGCCCGCCACGCCGCCGCCGAACTCGGCGGCGAGGTCCACTCCCCCCTCCAGTACCACCGCGCCTGACGACCGCCCACGGCGGCAGGGCACCCGCGGAGGCCGGGCGCGTCCGCGGGTGCCGTGCGCACCTGCGGGTGCCGGGCGCGCCTGCGGGTGCCGTGCGCGTCCGCGGCGCCCGGGCCTCCCGTTGCGCCGGGAAGGGGCGGTGCGGGGGGCCGGGGCGGGCGGCGGGCAGCGGGCGGTCAGGCGAGCAGGTCGGACTGGAGGGTGACGACCTGGCGGAACGCCGCGGTGGGCACGCCCCGGGGGTTCGTCATGGTGATGACGGCCAGAACGTCGGAGGCCGACAGGTACGCCAGACGGGCGGTCGGCACGCCCTTGCCGGCACTCTCCGTGGAGTCCTTGAGGGTCACGTCCACGCCCTCGACCGCGTCCCAGTCGCCGTGCGGGGCGGTCTTGGCGTCGGGCGCGGCCTTGAGCGGACTCTCCGAGCGCGCGGTGGAGAAGGTGCTCCAGGCCTCGGCCGAGGAGCCGAAGCGCAGCAGCCGGATCTGGGTGCGGGTGCCGTCGGAGGCCGTCCACTCCCGCACGGTGGCCGCGCGGCACGCGTTCTCCAGGAGCTCCGCGCGCAGCTTGGCCGGGTCCTTCTGCTCGGCGAGCAGCGCGTCGCAGGGCACCCAGGAGGCCGGGGCCGTCCCGGCGGCCGCCGAAGGGGCGCCGGCGGCGCCCGCGGTCGCCGACGGCGCGGCGGTGGCCGACGCCGAGGCGGAGGGGGTGGCGGTGGCGGATGGGGTGGCGGTGGGCACCGGGAAGACGGGCGCGGCCACGGAGCCGCCGGCCTCCTTGGGCGCGGGCAGCAGCAGGTAGCGCAGGTCCGCGTAGTGGGGCACCTTGCCCTTGGCGTCCGGGGCGGGCCTGCCCGAGGGCAGCGGCGGCAGGGTCAGCGGCGGGAAGGTGTAGCGGCCGTCGCCGGCGGTGGCCAGGCCGGGCAGGTCGGTGCGCTCGGGCGCGGTGACGGCCATCGCGGCTCCGGTGCCGGCGAGGGCGAACACCAGCACGGCGCAGCTCCAGCGCACCGCGGCCCTGCGGCGGCGGGTGCGCCGGGCGGCCCGCTCCTCGGGGCTCTCCGGGGTCGTGCCGGTTTCCTGCGCTCCGGCGGCCTGCCCGGCCTCGGGGGCCTGGACGGGCTCGGGGGCCGGGACGGCCTCGGGGGCCTGCGCGGGCTCGGGGGCCGGGCAGGCCTCGGGGGCCGGGACGGCCTTGGGGGTCTGCACGGGCTGGGGGGTCTGCGCCGTGTCGGGGGCCGGGACGGTCTCGGGGGCCGGGGCGGCCGGGTCCGGGGCGGGCTGCGGCGACTGCGGTGCGGGCTGCAGTGGCTGCGGCGCGGCGGGCTGGTCGGTCATACGGACGCTCCCGGGAGGGCGAGGCGGTCGAGCTGCATGGTGAAGAGGGCGACGATCTTGTCCTTGGGCAGAGGCGCCAGGCCTTCGGTCTCCATGATCACCAGGAGGTCGCCCTCGGCGGCCGAGCACTCCATGCGGTCGATCGGCGCGGACGGCGGTGCCGGCATCAGGTAGCAGTGCGCCTCGGGGTGGCCGGAGATCGACGGGCCGACGCGGAAGATCCCGGTGTCACCGGTGAACATCGCCGTGTACTCGTTGATCTTCTGCACCTCCTGCTGGTTGAACTGGCGCAGCCGGATGCCGATCACCAGGTCGTCCCCGCCGCTGCGGTAGGTCCGTACGCCGGTGCCCTTGACGTGCAGGCCCTCCCAGTAGGAGCGCAGCCGCTCGCGCTTGTCCTTGGGGATCTGCTGGAGTTCGGCCTCCAGTTCACCCGCCAGCTGCTCGGTGCCGTACTCGGTGTCGTTGCCGTAGCCGCCCTGGTCCGGGCCGAGTTCGTAGCCGGCCGGGACGGGCAGCAGCAGGTCGCGCAGGGAGCCGAAGTGGCTGCCGTTGGACTTGGCGCCGAACGGCGTGGCGCTGGCCGTCGGGGCGGGCGCGCCGGTGGGGCCGGCGGTGGCGGCCGGGGCGGCGTCGTCGTACTGAGTCTTGATGATGCCGACGCCGATGGCCACGCCGACCAGTGCCGCCGCGACGGTCGCGGCCCCGGCGCGCAGCAGGCGGCGCGAGGCGGGGCGGGGCGCGGCGCTTTCGCCGTGGGGCTGTCCGGTGGCGCTCTCGTCGTGGGACTGCTCGGGGGACGGCTGCTGCTCGGGGGCGGGCGGCGTGGCAGCCGACGCGGTGGGCGGGCCTGCAGGCGGGGTCGTGGGCGCGGTGGGCGGGGTCGTGGGCGCGGTGGGCGGGGTCGTGGGCGGGGCGGCCGGGGTTCCGGTCACGGTGTCGTCGGTCATATCATCCGCTCCCACTGCTGCTTGGCGAGGTCCTTGAGGACCGCGGCGTCCACCGGCTTGGGGCTGAAGACCTCCACCGTCATCTGCACCGTGCCGCGCTTGGCGGTGGCCCGGCCGTAGTAGTACTGCTCCTGGGTGTCGGACCAGCGCATGGGCAGGTCGTACACCGTGGCGCCGCCGTTGGCGTCGTCGGCGAAGGACTCCGCGCGGAAGGCCTTCGCCTCCTCGGCGTGGTCGGGCGCGTACTCGGTGAGCAGGACCCGGTACCTGATGTCGTCCTTCTTCCAGTCCACTTCGGCCGCGCGCCGGAAACCGGAGGCGTTGAGGCTCTTGAACGCGACGTCGGGGCGACCGCTGCGCTCGGCGAGGTCGCCGGCCGACATCCAGCTCGGCTTGTCCGGGAAGTCGCTCCAGGGGCCGCTGCCCTCCGGGGCGCTGACCAGCAGTTTGGTCAGGTCGCCGTCGATGGCGAGCGGGGCGGGCTGCTCGGCGGCGAAGGCGGCCGCGTCGACCGTCCGGGCCGGGTAGGACGGGCGGGCGACCTGGAGCCCGGGCAGCGGCGTGGGCGGGCGCTGGGCCTGGACGGCGTAGCCGACGCCGCCGCCGGCCAGCGCGCCCAGGACCAGGGCGCAGGCGCACAGCAGCACCGGGCGTGGACGGCGCGGGGCGCGCGGCGCGGCCTCGGCGGCGGCCGGGGGCTCGAGGGTGGTGGCCGGGGGCTCGGGGGTGGCCAGAGGCTCGGCGGCGACCGGGGGTTCCGGGGTGGCCGGGGGCTCGGGGGTGGCGTGGGCCGGTGCGGCCGGCTGCGGCTGCGACGCGGGCGGTGCGTCGGCCGGCGCGTCGCCCGGCGCGGGCGACTGCGCGGGTTCGGTGGTCACGGAAGGGGCTCCAGAGCAAGGGGTGAAGGGTGCGGCGGAGGGGCGGGGCGCGGGCTCAGCCGGAGGCGAGCCACTCGCGCTGGCGCTTCATCAGGTCATTGAGCAGCGCCTTGTCCGGGGTGCCCTTCACCTCGACGTCGACGGTGTACTGGACGTCGCCCTGGCTGCCGATGCCGCTCATCGAGCCGGTGTACGTCTCGTTCTTGGGCTTCTTGCGGAAGCCGTGGGCGTTCGGGTCACCGTCGATGTCGATCGGTTCCTGCGACTTGATGGTGTAGCCCCTGACGAACCTGCCGGCGGTGTCGGCGGAGCCGAAGTGCAGCAGGGTGACGGTCACTTCGGCCTTGCCGTCGGCCGTCCGGTAGGTGCGGACGGCGCCGTCCTTGTAGCCGAGGCCGGTGAGGAGGGAGTCGATGTCGTCGGGCTTGCCGAACATCTCGGCGACGTCGTCGCGGGTCATCGCCATCCCGTCCGCGGGCCCGTACGACTCGCCGCCGTCGGGGATCGGGAGCAGGAAGTAGCGCAGGTCGCCCTCGTGCTTGGAGCCGTTGACCGTGCCCTTGACGGTGCTGGCGGGCTTGGGCTCGGCCGGGGCGGCGGTCGGCACCGGTACCGGGACGGCGGAGGGCGTCGCGCTCGCGGCCGCCGAAGCGGTGGTGGCCCGGGCGGGCGCGGCGGCGGCCGGGCGGGGGTCCGGCTTGCCGACGGCGACGGTGAGCGTGGCGCTGGCCGCCGTGACGGCGAGCAGCCCCGCGGTGGCCAGCGCCACCGTGACGGCCCGCGGCAGGCGCCGCGGAGCCGGCGCGGCAGCGGACTCGACGACGGCCTCGGGCGCGGCCTCGAACTCGGGCGTGGGCTCGACAGCGGGCGCAGGCGCGGCCTGGGCGGCGGCCTCGGGCGCGACGGCCTCGGGCGCGGCGGGCGCGGACTGCGGCGCGGCGGGCTGCGGCGGTGCGGTGGGCGCCGGCGGCGGCTCGGTGGAAGCGCTCTCGTTTTCGGGCGCAGGCAAAGGAGTCCCCCAAGGGAAAAGTGGATTTCGCACGCGGACCACTCTCGGATTCCGCTCCCCTGCGGTTGTCCGGACCGCCCATCACGTGTCTCAGCAGGCATTATGAGAGCCCGTTGACACGGGTGCCAACAAATTCAATCACCGCACTCCAGATCATTGGCCGTAAACCGGACACGCCGTGATCCAAACGCAACCCGCCCGGTGTGCCGCGAAGGCGGCCGAGGCCGGTGCGGGCCGGCCGGCGCTGGCGTCCCACGCACGGCGGCCGGCATGGCCGGCCTGGCGGCCTGGCCCCGGACCGGCTGGCGGCGGGTCGTTGCGGCGCGGGTTCGGGCGCGAAGGCCGCTCGGGGTCCTACGGTTCTTTCCGTGGTCACCGGCCGGCCGGTCGGGGACCGGCGGCGAGGAAGGACTGACGCCATGGGTGTTCCCGCGGACGAGGCCGGCTGGCGGCAAAAGCGGTTCGAGCGGGGCATGGAGACGATGGCCCGGGTCAGCGGCGAGGCAGGGCGGCGGGTGGTGGAGGCACTGGCCGACGTCAATCCGGAGCTGGCCCAGCAGATCGTCGGCTGGGGGTTCGGCGAGATCTACAGTCGCCCGCAACTGTCGCCGCGTGACCGGCAGTTGGTGACGCTGGGGATGCTGACCGCGCTCGGCGGCTGCGAGCCCCAGCTGGAGGTGCACGTCAACGCGGCGCTCGATGTCGGGCTCTCCCCCGTGCAGATCACCGAGGCGCTGCTGCACGCGGCCGGGTACTGCGGTTTTCCCAGGGCGCTCAACGCGACCTTCGTCGCCAAGAAGGTCTTCGGCGAGCGCGGGCTGCTGCCGGTCGAGGAGCACTGACGGCCCGCCGCGGCCGGAGCGGCGGGCCGGGTGCGGCGGGTGGGGCGTGGCGGGTGGGGCGTGGCGGGTGGGGTGTCAGTGCTGGGACTCGGAGGCGAGGACGGTCGTGCCGACGGCCGTCTGCGGCGGGCTCAGCAGGCCGACGGGCTGCCGGCGGCCGGTGGCGCGGCCGCCGGACCACTGGCCGAGGGCGGCCGCCGTCGAGGACGGCCCGTCCCCGCACGGGGCGCGGGCGACCTGCCGGACGACGTGCCCGCCGGTGTCCGTCACCGCCATCGTCATCGTCACCGTCACCAGGCTCTCGAGCCGGGGGTGGTCCCCGCCCCAGGCAGGACCGGGGCGGTCGGTGACGCGCGGGTCTGGATGCTCCCGGGCACCTCGCTCCGCCCGCTCCCCAGGCTCGCCGCCCGGGTTCTGCGGCACGCGCTGGATCACCGCGGGTACGCGTCCTGGTCGGCGCGGGCGCTGCCGAAGGTGCGGCGGTAGGCGCCGGGGGTGGTGCCGAGGGCGGCGTGGAAGCGGCGGCGCAGGTTGACGGCGGAGGCCAGGCCGACCCGCGCGGCGACGGCCTCCACCGGCAGGTCGGTCTGCTCCAGCAGCGCGCGGGCGGCGTCGATACGGCGGGCCAGCAGCCACTGGCCGGGGCTGGTGCCGAGCTGTTCGGCGAAGCGCCGGGCCAGGGTGCGCCCGGAGACGCCGGCGCGGGCGGCCAGGGCCGCCAGGGACAGCCGCTCCCCCAGGTGCTCCTCGGCCCACTCCAGCAGCGGCGCCAGCGACTCGTCCGCCCGCGCGGGCGCGGGGACGGCGGCGTACTGCAGCTGGCTGCCCTCGCGGTGCGGGGGCAGCACCATGTGCCGGGCGACCTGCGCGGCGTAGGCGGCGCCGTGGTCGCGGCGCAGCAGGTGCAGGCACAGGTCGACGCCCGCGCCGGACCCGGCGCTGGTGGCGACGTCGCCGTGGTCGACGTACAGCACGTCGCGGTCGACGGTCAGGGCGGGGTGCTGGGCGGCGAGTTGGGCGGTGCGGGCCCAGTGGGTGGTGGCGCGGCGGCCGTCCAGGAGGCCGGCCTGGGCCAGGACGAAGGCGCCGGTGCAGATGGACACGATCCGGGCACCGCGGGTGTGGGCGGCGCGCAGCGCGTCCAGTACGTCGGGCGGTACCGGGGCGCCGGGTGGCTGCCAGCCGGGGATGATCACGGTGTCGGCCTGTTCGAGGGTCTCCAGGCCGGCGTCGACGAGCAGCGGGGCTCCGAGGGTGGTGGGCACCGGGCCGGGGTCGCGGGTGCACAGGGCGAAGTCGTAGTGGGAGGGCAGTCCGGCGCGTTCGGTGCCGAAGACCTCGGCGGCGCAGGCGAGTTCGAAGGGAGACTGGGGGGTGCCGAGCAGGGCCGCCACGCGGTGGCGGGCCGTGGGCACGGGCGGGGCGGACGAAGGGGCCGGGGCGGCCGGGGAACGCATGGCAGGAATGTACCCGAGGGCGTCTTTGTGGACACTGGGCGGCGGGAGCGGCGGCCGCCACAGTGGGGGCATGAGCGAGAACAGCAAGGACCGCGGGGACGGTGGGGACGGCGTGGGCGTGGCAGGCGGGGGCGGGGTGGGCGGTGCCCCGAAGACGGTGGTGCTGGCCCAGGAGGTGGAGCCGGTCGAGGTTGGGCCGGGAATCGTGCGGCGCCGGCTGACCGCCACCGGCTACGCGCGCGGCTGGCTGATCGACTTCGCGCCGGGCAGCGAGTGGCCGGTGGTCGACGTGCACGAGACGGAGGAGCGCTACTACGTGCTCAGCGGCGAGGTGATCGAGGGGGACGAGCGGCACCCGGCGGGCAGTTACGTCGTGTTCGCGCCGGGCAGCCGCCACCGGCCGCGCACCGAGACGGGCGCGCGGATGCTGGGGATCACCATCTCCGCGGCCTGACGAGGCGCCGGGAGCGCGACCCGGCGCCCCGGCGCCCCGGCGTCCGCCCGTCGGGCGAGGGCCGGGGCTCAGGGGAGCGGGATCCGGGCGCGGGGGTCCGGGCCCGGGGGGCTCAGGAGTAGGTGATCTCGACCGATTCGACGACCACGTCCTCGACCGGGCGCTCGTTCTCGGTGGGTGCGGTGGCGATCGCGTCCACCACGGCCTTGGAGGCGGCGTCGGCGACCTGCCCGAAGATGGTGTGGCGGCGGTTGAGGTGGGCGGGGGTGCCCACGGTGATGAAGAACTGCGAACCGTTGGTGCCGGGGCCGGAGTTGGCCATCGCCAGCAGGTAGGGCCTGGTGAAGAACAGTTCGGGGTGGAACTCGTCCGCGAAGGCGTAGCCCGGGCCGCCGGTGCCGGTGCCGGTCGGGTCGCCGCCTTGGATCATGAAGCCCGCGATCACCCGGTGGAACAGGGTGTTGTCGTAGTACGGGCCGCTGCCCGGCTCGCCGGTGCGCGGGTCGGTGTACTTCTTGGTGCCTTCGGCGAGTTCGACGAAGTTGCGGACCGTCTTGGGGGCGTGGAAGGGGAACAGTTCCAGCCGGATCGGGCCGGCCGTGGTGTGCAGGGTGGCGAACCGGGCCGTGGCCACGGGTGACTCCTCGGGTCGGGCATCAGGACTTCCGGGTGGGAATCCTGGCACAGTGGGGGGTTCGCGGCCGAACCGGGCGGCCGGCGGGCGAGGAGGGGGTGGCCGTGGTGGTGGGTGCGGTGCTGGTCGCGGTGCTGGTGCTGGTCGTGGCGGGGTGCGGGTGCGTGGTGTGGGCCGAGCGCGGCGGGCCGCGGTGGGCGCGCGCGGTCGCGGCCGTCACGCTCGGCGCGGGAGAGGTGCTGCGGCATCTTGAGCGGGGTCGGCGCCGCGAGCGTGCACGGCGCCGGCGCGTGACCGGCGGCGGGGACGGGGGCTGAGCCCCGGCGCGCGGCGAAGGGGGTGCGGCGCGCGAACGGGGCGGGGGGGGTGCGCCGGACGGGGGCGGGGTGCGGCGGACGCCGGCGTGCGGTGGTGCCCCCTCCCCCGGGCCTTGTGGTACTGCCTCGTGGGGCCGGGGCGCGCGTATCCCCGTCCGTCGCCGTGACGGCGGCGACGGCCGGGGACGTACGGGGTGTCAGCTCTCGCTGGTGCGGCGGCGGGAGACGGCGACCAGCGCGGCCCCGGCGGCCAGGGCCGCGGCGGCGCCGCCGGCCTCCCAGCCGAGCCCGTCGGTGCCGGTGGCGGCGAGCGTGCCGCCGGCCGCGGTGGTGACCGCGGTCGCGGAACCGGTGGTCGCGGAACCCGTGGTGGCGGAGCCCGTGGTGGCGCTCGTGCCGGTGGTGTCGGCGGTGCCGGTCCCGGTCAGGGCGGCCGGCTGGACGCTCTGCTGGGCGCCCTGGTCCTGCTGCCCGGCGCCCTTGCCGTCCGACGTGCCGGCGCCCTTGCCGTCCGGCTTGTCAGCAGGCTTGTCGTCCGGCTTGTCGGCGGGCTTGTTCGCGGCGGCCTCGTCCACGGCGCGGGCCTTGGCCCAGCCCGCGTCGAGGAAGGCCAGGACGGCTTCGTCGCCGCCGTCCAGCGCCTTGCCGGCGGCCTCGCGCACGGCCGGGCCGCCGGTGGACATGATCCGGGCGACCTTGACCCGGTTGTCGTCCGCGCGCAGCCTGGGCAGTGCGACCGTCAGGAAGTGCGTCAGGTCCGCCGGGGTGCCGTCGAGCGCCTTCTGGGCGGCCTCGGCGGTGTAGCTGCTGATGCTCTTGTCCGCCAGGACGGCCAGCACCGCGACGCGGTCGTCCTCGGCCTGGGCGGCGGGCCAGCCCACCTTCAGGAACGTCGCGACGTCCTCGTCGCTGCCGTCCATGGCCTTTTGGGCGGCCTCGCGCACGGCGCGGCCGCCGGAGACCATCAGCCGGGAGACCTTGACCCGGTTGTCGTCCGCGCGCAGCCTGGGCAGTTCGACCGTCAGGAAGTGCGTCAGGTCCGCCGGGGTGCCGTCGAGCGCCTTCTGGGCGGCCTCGGCGGTGTAGCTGCTGATGCTCTTGTCCGCCAGGACGGCCAGCACCGCGACGCGGTCGTCCTCGGCCTGGGCGGCGGGCCAGCCCACCTTCAGGAACGTCGCGACGTCCTCGTCGCTGCCGTTCAGCGCCTTGCGGGCGGCTTCGCGCACGGCGCGGCCGCCGGAGGACAGGATCTGGGCGACCTTCACCTGGTTGTCCGCGGCGCGCTGCTTGGGCAGCTCGACCGCCAGGAAGTGCCGCATCTGGGCGGCGGTACCCTTGAGCGCCTTCGAGGCGGCCTCGCGCACCCCGGGCCCGGTCTCCTTGTCGGCGAGGATCCGCTGGATCTCGGCGCGGTCGCGCTGCTCCTGGCCGTCGGCGTCCTCGGCAGGCGTGGCGTCCGGGGCGGAGCCGGAGGCGGTGTCGGGGCCGGCGATCCCGGTCGGCTGGGGGGCGTCGGCCGCCGAGGCCGTCGAAGGGAACAGGACGGCGGGGGCGAGGACGGCGGCCGCGACGACGGCGGACACCCGGGGCAGCTTCATGCAGAGGAACCTGCTGCTTCCTGTGAAGAGATCATGAACGCCCACAGCATAAGTCTTCTTGTATGTTCGCCCTACCGGATATCCGGCGCTGCTCCGCGAGGCCCGCGAGGGCGCGTCCCGCCCGGCCGCAAGGCGCCGCTAGGGTGGGGCGGATGAGCTTCCATCTGGTCGTCGGACACGGGCCCGCCGGGGCCGCCACCGCCCGGCTGCTGGCCGGACAGGGCCACGAGGTGCGGGTGGTCACCCGCACCGGAGGTCCCGGCGGGCCGGCCGTCGAGGGCGTCGAGCACCTCGCCCTGGACGCGAGTGACCCGGTGCGGCTGGCGCGGGCCGCCCGCGGCGCCGTCGCCATCCACGGCTGCGCCGCCCCGCCGCTGCCGCAGTGGGCCGGGCGCTGGCCGGCCCTGGTCTCCGCGCTGTGCGCGGCGGCCGAGGACAGCGGCGCGGTGCTGGTCCTGCTCGGCAACCTGTACGGCTACGGGCCGCTGCCCGACCCCGCTCGCCCGATGACCGAGGACCTGCCGCTGGCCGCGACCGGCCCCAAGGGGCGGGTGCGGGCGCAGGCCTGGCAGCGGGCGCGGGCGCTGCACGAGGCCGGGCGGATCCGGGCCGTGGAGGTGCGGGCCTCGGACTTCTTCGGACCGGGTGTCACCGACGGCGGCCACCTGGCCGCCCGGGTGGTGCCGGCGCTGCTCGGGGGCCGCCCGGTCACGGTGCTCGGGGATCCGGACGCCCCGCACAGCTGGACCTACCTGCCGGACGTGGCACGGGCGTTGGTCGAGGTCGCGGGCGAGGAGCGGGCCTGGGGCCGGGCCTGGCACGTGCCCACCGCGCCCGCCGCCTCCGCCCGCGCCATGGTCGCCCTCCTCGCGGCGCAGGCCGGCACCGGCCCGGTCGCGGTGCGCCGCCTGTCGCCCGTCCTGCTCGGCGCGGCCGGACTGTTCTCCCCGCTGCTGCGCGAACTGCGGGAGGTCCGCTACCAGTTCGAGCGCCCGTTCGTCATGGACTCCCGTGCCTACGAGGCGGCGTTCACGCTCCGGGCCACGCCGCTGCCCGAGCAGGTGGCGGCCACCGTCGCCTGGTGGCGCGAGCGGACGGGCGCGTAGCGGCGCGCCGCCCCTCGACGGTCGGTGGCTGGTGGCCGGTGGCGGGGCGGCGGGTGGTGGCCGGTGGCAGGGCGGGGCGCGCTCACCTGGTGATGTCGCCGTCCGGCACGTCCCGGACGGTGATCTTTTCGGCGGGCAGGCCGAGGAGTTCGGCGACCGCGGCGCCGATCCCTCCGGCGTCCGCCGTCGGAGCGGGGGCCGACCCGTCGGTGTAGCGCTCGATGGCCGCGTGGAAGTAGGAGGGGTTCCAGGCGCCGACGGCGCCGCTGACGTCGACGGACTGCACCGGCCGGTGGCCGACGGCGCGCCGCATCGCCGGGAGGATCTCGTCGGAGGCGTACTTCCCGGGGACCTGGAACAGGCTCGCGTGGCCGCCGACCTTGGCGCCGTCGCGCAGGCGGACGGTGACGACCAGGCAGCTGGTGACGGACGGGTAGGTGATCGTCCCGCGCAGCCCCACCTCGCCGACCTCGCCCTCGGTGATCGCGACGGCCCGCGGGGGCGCCTTGGGCCCGCCGGGCGAAAGCGCCGCCCCGGCGGCGGCCGGCTCGTACGCCGGCGGCTCGTACGCCACCAGCCCGTACGCCACCGGCCCGTACGCCACCGGCCCGTCACTGCCGCGTGCCGCCGCGCCGGCGGCCGTACCGGCGGCCAGGACCAGCGCCAGCGCCGCGGCGGCGGCCAGGCCGGCCCCTCCCGCGGACCGCGCGGACACCGTGATCGTCATGAACCCCCCGTTTCGGGACACCGGTCCGCCTCCCGGACCCGCGCACCACGCGCGGCGACACATGCTCCCGGGCACGAACGATCCCGTCAACCGCGGGCCCCGCGCGTCAGGCGCCCCCGCCGAGCGAGTCCGCCGCGCGGTAGCCGGCCCGCACGCCGTCGACGAGGACGATGTCGGCCACCATGTGCCGGGTGCGCAGCGGCAGGATCTCCCGGTAGGCGGGCGAGTTCCACCAGGCGCGGGCCCGCTCGAGGTCGGGGAACGCGATGACGATCGTGCCGCCCTGGCCCCACGTGCCCTCGACCGTCTCCGACGTGCCGCCGTGGACGATGAAGTGCCCGCCGAAGGGGTCGAGGGTGGCGTCGATGCGCTCCAGGTACTCGACGATGTCGGGGCCGAACTCCACCGAGTGGACCTGGGCGATCGCGTAGGCGCTCATCTGCTGCTCCTGGGGCTCGTCGTCGGGATCCCTACCGGTTCCCGCCGGTCTTCCTGCTGACGTCCCCGACGGTAGGCCGCCGCGAGCCCCGGCCGAATCCGTCACGCATCAGCAGGGGTGACGTACGTACCGATCCCGGAGGGCGGCCGGTGCAAGGGCGGAGCCGTACCGCTCCGCGCACCGTCACGGCGATACGGTCCTACCGGAGCAGAAGGCGGAGCGGGTCAGCTCCGCGGCGCGCCGGTCAGCGGTTCGAGCCCGTCGCGCCTGCGCTGCCGGCGGAGCTGCCAGTGGACGAATCGGGGGGATGCGCAGCCCCAGGCGTCGGTGATGCCGACGGGGCACGGGTCGATCTCCGCCGTGAGCAGCCCATGGAGAAACTCCGCCATCCCCATGTGGAAGACCCGCGGTGCGCCCCCGTTCCTGCCGAGGACCACGACCGGCCAGGCGTCGGGGTCGTCCCCGACCGTCAGCCAGCACAGGGTGTCGGCGGTGGAGGAGCCGCCCCAGGCGACGGGTTGCTCGCCGGAGCGGACCTCGTCGGTGGGCTCGCCGTCCTCGTCGATGAGCCAGCGGGCCTCCTGCGTCATGTCGTGCATCCCGGGCTGGGGGGCGTCCGGTGGCATCAGCTCATCGGGAGCGAGGATCGAGACGCAGTCCTCGATACCTCCGTGCCCGTACCGGGTGATGAACTCGGTGTAGTCGCGCGGGAACCGCAGGCCCCACGCCTGCTCCACCGCCGCCCAGTCACCGGACTCCCCGGCTCCCTCGTGCGGGGGCATGAGCTCCAGGAGGCGGTTGATGTCGAATTCGCGTGCCATTGATCACTCTCGCTGAAGCCCGGGGTTGTAGCAGGTCCTGGATTCTGGCCCATGGAGCGAGTTGGGGACGACCTCGGCCTTCGTGCGGTCGCGGACTCGCCGGGTGATGGCCGCTCGGCGCGCGGTGGTGCTCGCTAGGCTCGGCGGGGACGGGTTCTGCTGTGGAAGGGCGGGGTGGCGCATGCTCGGGTACGACGCGGACGGGTTCGTGCGAGGCGGGGTGGCGCACCGGGTGGTGGCGGGGGCGGTGCACTACTTCCGGGTGCATCCGCAGCTGTGGGAGGACCGGCTGCGGCGGGTGCGGGCGCTGGGGGTGAACACGGTGGACACGTACGTGCCGTGGAACTTCCACGAACTGCGGCCCGGGCAGGTGGACTTCACCGGGTGGCGCGATGTGGGGCGGTTCGTGCGGCTGGCCGGGGAGCTGGGGATGGACGTGATCCTGCGCCCGGGCCCCTACATCTGCGCGGAGTGGGAGTTCGGCGGCCTGCCGGCCCGGCTGCTGGCGGTGGAGGGGCTGCGGCTGCGGTGCGCGGACCCGGCGTACCTGGCCGAGGTGGACGGCTGGTTCGACGCGCTGGTGCCCGAGGTGCTGCCGCTGCTGGCCAGCCGGGGCGGGCCGGTGGTGGCGGTGCAGGTGGAGAACGAGTACGGCAGTTACGGCGACGACGCCGCGTACCTGCGCCACCTGCGCGACGGCCTGGTGCGGCGCGGTGTGGACTGTCTGCTGTTCACCACCGACGGCGCCCACGACACCATGCAGCAGGGCGGCTCGATCCCCGGGCACCTGGCCACCGCGACGTTCGGCTCCCGCGCGCCCGAACGCCTGGCGCTGCTGCGCCGCCACCAGGCGGACGGGCCGCTGGCGGCGATGGAGTTCTGGATCGGCTGGTTCGACCAGTGGGGGCAGCCGCACCATGTCCGCGATCCGAAGGAGACGGCCGCCTCGCTGGACGAACTGCTGGCCACCGGCGCCTCCGTGAACCTGTACATGGCGCACGGCGGCACCAACTTCGGCCTGTGGGCGGGCGCCAACCACTCCGGCGCCCACCCGTACGACGCCGGGTACGAGCCGACCGTCACCAGCTACGACTACGACGCGCCGATCGGCGAGGCGGGCGAGCTGACCGACAAGTTCCACGCGCTGCGCGAGGTCATCGGCCGCTACCTGGACCTGCCCGAGGACGAACTGCCGCCTCCACTGCCCCGGGTGGCGCCGCAGCGGCTGGAGCGCGCCGAGGGGCGGGCGGCGCTGCTGGCGGCCCTGGACGCGCTGTCGCAGCCGGTGCAGCGGGCGGCGCCGCTGCCGATGGAGGCCCTCGGGCAGGACCTGGGCCTGATCCACTACCGCACCCGCGTGCCCGGCCCGCGTCCCGAACTGCCGTTGCGCATCGACGGATTGGCCGACCGGGCGCAGGTGTTCGCGGACGGGCGCCCGCTGGGGACGCTGGAGCGCAACGACCCCGGTGCCACGCTGGCGCTGGCCACCGGCGAGGACGGGGTGCAGCTGGACATCCTGGTCGAGGCGCTGGGCCGGGTGAACTACGGGCCGCAGATGGACGACCGCAAGGGCATCACCCGCGGCGTCTCGCACGGGGACCAGCGGCTGTTCGGCTGGCAGATCCATCCGCTGCCGCTGACCGAAGCCGCCCTGGCCGCCCTCGACTTCACCGACGACGTGGCCCCCGCGGACGGCGAGCCGGTGTTCCACCGCTTCACGGCCCGGCTCGACTCCCCCGCCGATGCGTTCCTCGCCCTGCCCGGCTGGGGCCGCGGCCTGCTGTGGGTCAACGGGTTCCTCCTCGGCCGCTACCGCGCCGACGGCCCCCAGCGCACCCTCTACGCCCCCGCGCCGCTGTGGCGTGCCGGGGACAACGAGGTGCTGGTGCTCGAACTCGAACTCCACGGCGAGGCGCTGGAGTTGCGCGACCAGCCGGACCTGGGCCCGACCACGGCCGCGCCCAGCGCCGAGTACTGACGGACGGGGGCAGGGCACGGCCCCCGCCCCGGAGCCGGCCGGCTCCGGGGCGGGGCGGTGGTCAGGCGCAGGTGCAGGCCGGTCTCGCAGACCGCGGTCCTCGACGACGGAGGCGGCCTCGCGCCGCTGCTCTGCGGTGACGCGGGAAAGGGCGGAGGACATCACTGCTCCCCCGGTTCGCGGGCCGGCCCGCTCGCGTGCTCGCCGAGGACGGCCCCGGCGAGGCAGCGCGGGCGGAAGCAGGTCCGGTCTGGTGTCCGCCGCCGGCCGGGCCGCCTGGAGTTCCGCTGGAGCCGACGCTCTCCGTTCGATCGGCGGGGTTGACTGGACCGGGGACGGTGCTACGTTGACCGCATGGAGCCCGCTGCCCCGAACGCGTCGGCCAGGACCGACCCCGGACACACCCCGTTGTCAGCGGCGCGAGTCGAGCGACTGCACCGGTCCTGGGTCCACCTCCCGCCGCACGCCGGCCGGCCTCCGTCACGCCCGGCGGACGGCCCGGCAGCACCCCACCCAGCAGCGGGGCGCACCGGGCCGCCCACCTCGCGAACCGGTGGGTGCGGCGGTCGAGGACGGTCTCGACGATCCCGTTCGGTCCCGACGGCGAACGGTCCTGTTCCCGCAAGCCGCCGCAGCGGTGCGGGTCGGGCGCCGTCGGCTCGGGACGCTGCCGGCCGGCCCGTTCACACGGCGCGGCGTGCGCGCACCCCGCTGCCTCGTTCCAGCTGCTCGGCGAAGTTCAGCCAGCGTTCTCCGCAGGTCCGGGCCGCGCGGGCGATGTCGGCGTAGCGGTGGGCCGGCACCCCGCTCATCATCCACCTCCACCGCGTGTCGTCGACCCCGTTCGCCGCGAGGAGCTGCAACAGCGCCCGACCCGACTCGGAGAAGCGCAGCGAGGGATCCTTGCGCAGGCTCGCGAACTGGTCGGGCCCGGCGACCACGACGGCCTCCACCCGGGCGCCGCGCCCCGCGGTCTCCGCGACGACCTTTTCGCGCCCCCTGCGCCCACCCGCCCCGCCGCCGGCCTCGCCGTCGGGCTGCGCGGCGTTGCGGAGCTTGGCCGGAACCGGGTCCTTGCCCTCGCGGATGCGCTGGCGGACGTCCCTGGCCGTTGCCGGGGCTATCCCCGCCTCCTGTGCGATCTCACGCAACGAGGCGTCCGGGCGGGCCGCGATGACCTGGACGGCGCGACGCCGGCCGGCCTCGCTGTTGACCGGTCTGGAACGCCCGTCGCGGCCGGTGCGGACCTTCACCTGGTCGGTGTCGGCGGTCGTTCGCTTGCGCAGCGCGGAGATCGTGACCGGCGAGAGACCCGTCACCTCAGCGATGCGGCGGTCCGACCACTGGCCGTGGCTGCCGATGATGCGTTCGGCCGCCGCTACCCGGTCCCGGCGCGACAGCGGCATGCCGTGTTCGGCGTTGAGTCGGACGGCCAGCACGAAGGCGTCGTCGGCCGTGCCGTCCACGAATTGAACCCGGACGTAGTCCTCTCCTCGGAGCACCGCCGCCTGAACCCGGTGCATGCCATCGACGATCCGCATGGTCGGCCGGTGGACGACGATGGGCGGCAGCGGGGTCTGCACTTCGGCCAGCATTTCGGCGTGAGCTGCGCTCTCGCCGGCCGTTCGCGGTGAGTCGGACGCTACCAGTGAGTTGATGGGGACCAGTTCCGTGACTGGCTGCTGCTGAGACATGTCCGGCGCTGGCGGCGTGGCCCCGTCTGCCGTTGACGCGTCGAGCATCAACGCCTCCCTCAGGCATCGTCGGTTCAACGTTTGGCGCACTGACGCTACCAAGAAACTAAACCGACTGTCCCAGATTCTTCTGAACCGATCGCCGGGGCGAGATCCGCACAACCATGCGACGTGGCAGAGCGGTTGGCGGTCGGCGGGGCATGACCAACGGACTCGGCTGAGTGGGAGTCAGGTGCGGCGATCCCCCGTCGCACCGCCCGGAGGACGCGGTTCCGGCTGCCGCTGCGCGGGCCCCGCCCGTCCGGTGCACCGGACGGGCGACCGGGCCGGCCCCGACCCGACCGACCCGGCCGGCGAGGCGGGCTGCCCCGAGCCGGACCGCGGCCGCGTCGATCACTTGGTGCGGTCCCGTGCCCGACGCCCCGCGCCGCCGATCGCGCGGGGCGTCGACATCGGCCGCGGCGGCAACCATGCGGAAAGCAATGAGCCTTGACACTTAGTCAGCGACCGGAGCCATCATGGGTCCGCTATCCACCGAATTCCTTCCGCGGAGATTCCATGCCGAAGAAGAGAAAAGTGATCCCGCTGAGCGGGCTCGTCGAACGGCATTCCATCGATTTCATCCCCGATAACGAGCGGCACGGCAGACCGTTCACCCTGTTCACCCTGTGGTTCCCCGCCAATCTGCAAATCAGCGCGGTGGTCACCGGATCGCTCGCCGTGGTGTTCGGACTCGATGCGCTGTGGTCGCTGGTGGCGCTCCTGGCCGGAAACCTTCTGGGCGGAGCGGTCATGGCCCTGCACGCCGCCCAGGGCCCGCGACTCGGGCTGCCGCAAATGGTCTCTTCCCGGGCCCAGTTCGGGGTCAAAGGGGCGGCGGTCCCGTTGGTCTGCTCGATCGTGATGTACATCGGGTTCTTCGCGAGCGGCAGTGTGCTGGCCGGGCAGGCCGTCGGGCACCTCGCGCACACGGGCGAGAGCGCCGGCATCGTGATCTTCGCGCTCGCCACCGCGGTGACGGCCGCGGTCGGCTACCGGCTGATCCATCGCGTCGGGAAGCTCGCCGCAGCGGTCGGCGCTCTCGCCTTCCTCTACCTGAGCGTCGAGCTGGTGCGCACCGCGCCGCTCGGATCGCTCCTCGGACACCACCACTTCTCGGTGCCGCTGTTCCTGCTCGCGATGTCCCTGTCCGCTTCCTGGCAGCTGGGGTTCGGCCCGTACGTCGCGGACTCCTCCCGCTATCTGCCGCGCGAGACCGCGCCGCGCTCGGTGTTCTGGGCGACCATGGGCGGCAGCGTGCTCGGCGCGCAGTGGGCGATGGGTTTCGGAGCGCTCACGGCGGCCTGGCACGGAGGCGGGCAGGGCGACGAGGTCGGGAACATCGTCGGCATGAGCGGCTCGGCCGCCGTCACGGTGCTGCTGTATTTCTCCATCGCCTTCGGGAAATTGACGGTCAACGTACTGAACACCTACGGCGGATTCATGTCCGTCGTCACCGGGATCAGCGGATTCCGTCGGATCGGCCCGGTCGGGCCGCTCGCCCGCAGCCTTTATGTCGGTGGCATCATGCTCGCCGGAACAACACTCGCACTACTCGGCCGGGGGAACTTCCTCGAGTCCTTCTCGACCTTCCTGCTGTGCCTCCTGACGTTCTTCACGCCATGGAGCGCGATCAACCTGGTCGACTTCTACCTGCTGTCCGACGAGCGTTACGACATCGAGGCCCTGGCCGACCCCCGCGGCCGCTACGGCGCCTGGAACCTACCGGCGCTGACGACGTACGCGGTCGGCATCCTCGTCCAGCTGCCCTTCCTGTCCACCGAGTTGTACACCGGACCGCTGGTCGCCCGGCTCGGCGGCGCCGACATCTCGTGGATCGTCGGCCTGGTCCTGCCGGCGGTCATGTACTGGCTGCTCGCCCGCCGGGGCCAGGGCGCCGTCTCCGGGGGTGAGGACGGCGCCCTGGGGTCCGGTGTGCCGACCCCCGTCGAGCTCAGGAGTCGGTAGGGGTGTACCGGGTGCGCAGCCAGGCGGCGAGCACGGTCAGGGGCACCGCGGTGACCGCCGCGAGGGCGAACAGCTCCTGGTAGTGCCCGTGCTCGGTCAGCGGACCGCCGAGGCCCGAACCGATCGAGCTGCCGACGAACAGGGCGGACACGAACAGCGCGACGGCGGTGCCGCGGGCGGCCGGCACCAAGGTGGTGGCCCAGGTCTGGAGCGAGGAGTGGAAGAAGGACCAGCCGCCTCCCAGCAGGACCGCGGCCACCCCGATGCCCACCACGGACAGGCTCAGGGAGGCGATCAGGAAGCCACCCGCCATCATCACGCCGCCTGCGGCCAGCAGCGTCCACGGGGGCCGCGTCGCCACCGTCTTGAGCAGGCGCGAGAAGCCCAGGGTGCCGACCCCGTAGAGGGCGGTCACCCCGCCCGCGCCGATCGTGCCGACCCCGTGGTCCTGCAGGGCCGGGGCCAGGAAGGTGAAGCAGCCGAGCAGCACCGCTCCCTCGACCAGGCCGAAGGCCATGACCACCCAGGACCACCTCAGCCGCAGCACCGAGCCGAGCTGTTCGGTGGGGCGCCGCAGGGTGGTGGAGGTCCGGGACTCCGACAGGCCGCGCGTGGCGACCACCGTGATCGCCGCCAGCACCGCGGAGAGCGCGAGCATCGCCCGCCAGCTGAGCAGTTCGGCCACCCCGCCGGCGACCAGGGTGGCCGCTGCGGTGCCGATGGCGAGGGCCACCTGGAGGTCCGACAGGGCGCGCTGGCGCACCGCGGGGGAGACGGTGTCCCCGACGTACGTCAGGGAGGTGGGGACCACGGCCCCGAAGAAGGCTCCGGTGGCGATCCGCAGCACCACCAGGACGGTCAGGTTCGGCGCGATCGCGGAAGCCAGCCCGCACACCGCCGCGGCGGCGAGCGAGAAGCGGATGATGCGCATGCGCCCGTACCGGTCGGACAGCATGCCCCACACCGGCTGGGCGCACCCGTACGCGAAGAAGTAGCCGCTCGCGACCAGCACGACCTCGTCGAGCCGGACGTGGAATCCGGCGGCGACGGCCACCAGGAGGGGCGTGATCGCGAACCGGTCGAAGTTGCTGAGGAAGCAGGCCACTCGCAGGACCGGCGGCACACTCCCGGCCTCCGCCGGCCGCGGTACCGACCCGGTCTGCACGCTCGACGGCGGTTCGGGGCCGGTCCTGCCGAGCCGGGTGTCTTGGGACATCTGACGGCCTTTCTGCGACGCGCTGATGCTGGTCGCTCCAGCGTCCGACGGGTGCGTGGTGGGAGCCAGGAGACAAGAAGTCCTAGCATCAGCGCTCCCCCTCACGAGGTGGCGGACCGCGCGGGCTGCCGGGATATGTTGGTGGAGTTCGATGGGCGGAGATCCCAGGAGTTCCCCGGCGACGGCGACGTGCCGGGAACGGCTGGAGAGCGATTGCGGACAGGAAAGAGAAGGCTGTGTTCGAGGACGTCGAGCTCTCATCGTTGACCCGCCGCCCGGGGGTGAAGTGGAACCGGGCCGAACCGGATGTGCTTCCGGCGTGGATCGCGGAGATGGATTTCGCGCCGGCGCCCGCCGTGCGGGAGGCGCTCGTCCGCTGTGCGCAGGAGGACGTGGGATACCCCGCATGGGACGGGCGCCCCGAGGAGATCCCGCTGCGCGCCGCGTTCGCCGAGCGCATGCGCGAACGCTACGGGTGGGTGCTCGACCCCGCTCACGTACGGGAGTTCACCGACATCAACCAGGGCCTCCAGGCCGTCCTGGCGGTCACCACCGGGCCGGGTGACGGCGTCGCCGTGCACACTCCGACGTATCCGCCCTTCCTGGCGACGGTGACGGGCATGGAACGGCGTCTGATCTCCGTCCCCTACGTCCGCCGGGACGACGGCTGGGTCTTCGACGCCGACCGGCTCGAGCGCGAGCTCGCCGACGGCGGCTGCCGGGTGTTGCTGCTGGTCAATCCGCACAACCCGACCGGACGGGTGCTCAGCCGGCCCGAGCTGGAAGGGCTCGCCGAACTCGCCTGCCGGTACGACCTCCTGGTGATCGCCGACGAGATCCACGCCGACCTCGTGCACGGCTCGCACCGGCACATTCCGTTCGGCTCCCTCTCGCCGGAGGTGGCGGCGCGGACGGTGACGCTGACGTCGGCGACCAAGGCGTTCAACGTGCCGGGGGTCCGCTGCGCGGTCGCCCACGTCGGTGCGGCCGAGGTGCGCGCGGCGCTGGCCTCCCCGACCCACCTGTACGGGGAGCCCAACACCTTCGGTGTGGCCGCCACCCTGGCGGCGTGGCGGGAGGGTGACTCCTGGTTGGCCCAGCTGCGGCCGGTCCTGGAGCGCAACGCCGAGCTGGTCCGGGCGGAGCTGCCCTCCGGCATCGGGTACACGCCCCCGCAGGGCTCGTTCCTGGCCTGGCTGGACTGCCGGTCCCTGGACCTGCCCACCGACCCGTACACCTTCTTCCTGGAGAAGGCCCGTGTCCTCCTGAACGACGGCCGCACCTTCGGGCCCGGTGGCGAGGGCTTCGTCCGGCTCAACTTCGGCACGTCCCCCACTGTGCTGCGGGAGATCCTGGAGCGGATGCGCTCCGCCGTGGGCTGACCCCGCGGCCACCCCTTCCGCCCCGCGGCCGCCCGTTCCGCCCGGCGGCCGCCCGGCTACCCCGCGCCGGCCGGGCGACGGCCGCCCGGGAGGGACGGCTCGACCTCCAGCCGTCGCCGGTTCGCGACGGCGGACGGTACGGTCCGCGTCGGAACGGGCGCGGCCACCAGGTCCGGGTCCACGATCAGCCGGGTCACCCCCAGCGGCTCCACCAGCTCCCGCAGGATCGGCTCGGCGAGCTCGACGCAGGCCTGGTCGTCGCCCAGCGCCGTGGCCAGCCGTGCCCGCGAGGTGAAACCGACGACGGTGCGGGTGCCCAGCGGGGTGCGGAAGAGCCTGATGAGATGGACGCGCCCGCGCTCGCGGACCGGGACGAACAGGCCCTTGGCAGCGGGGCTTTGACCGCCTGAGGCGTCTGTGGGTTCCATGGGTTCCTCCATAGGGTGGCCGGTGAGCACCTCGTGGGCACGTCGTCCGGAGTCACTGGTGCGAGCGCGGACCCTCGGGGCGGCCGCTCAGTGCGCGACGCCGGCCAGGCATCTGGTCGTCGGTGTGTCGGCGGGCGCGGGACGCGACGGCGGCTGGGCCGGCGCCAGCCGGCTCAGCCGGTCGAGGGCCTCCTGGCGGCGGGCCGCCGGCTCGTGCTCGGCGCACTCGGCGGCGTAGAGGCCCACGAGGGTGTGGAAGCGGTACAGGTGGTCCGGCCCCTCTTCCAGCAGGTGGTTGGCGACCAGGACCGAGAGCAGGCGGCGGGCGGTGGCCCGGTCCGTTCCCGCGAGCGCGGCGGCGATCTCCTCCGTGAACGTCCCGCTGTGCAGGCCCAGGTGACGGAACATCCGGGCCGCGTCCGCAGGCAGCGCCTGGTACGACGCGTCGAACGCGCCGCGCATGCTGGCCGCGGCGTCACCGTTCACCATCAGCCAGTCGAGTCGGCCGCGCTCCGCCGCGAAGGGCTCGATAAGGGCGTCCAGCGGCATCCCGGGGTTGGCCGCCAGGCGCTCGGCGACGATGCGCAAGGCCAGCGGCAGTCCGCCGCACTGCGCCACCAGGCGCGCGGTGACCGGGCCCTGCCCGCGCAGTCGGCCCCCGCTGAGGTCGGTCAGGAGCCGTGCCGACTCCTCCTCGTGCAGGGGGCCGATCGTGACCAGGTGCGCACCGTCGCGCGCCGCGAGCCCGCTGAACCGCTGCCGGCTCGTCGCCAGGACGCAGGAGGATCCGCGCGGTATCAACGGACGCAGCTGGTGGGGGCTGTGCGCGTCGTCGAGCACCACCAGCATCTTCCGGCCGTGCAGCAGGCTGCGGTAGAGGGCGGCTCGGGCGGCCAGGCCCGGGGGCATCCGCGCGCCGTCCACGCCCAGGCTCCCCAGCAGTTGCCCCAGGGCGTCGACGGCGCTGACGGTGCGGCCCTCCGGTCCGGTTCCGCGCAGGTCCACGTACAACTGCCCGTCGGGGAAGTGGTCGAGGAGTCGGTGCGCCAGTTGCAGGACGAACGCCGACTTGCCCACCCCGGCCGGTCCGTCGACCACCGCCACGGGTGTCGTCGCGCCGCCGCTGCTCTCGCCGGTGACGACGCCCTCCAGCCACCCCAGCTCGCTGTCCCGGCCTACGAATCCCCTTGCCAGTGGCGGGAGTTGGGCTGGCTTGGGGATGCCCTGGAGCATCGGCCGCCGGCTCGTGGACGGGAGGGGCCCGGTGTCCGCGCCGGGCGAGCGCGGCTGCGGGCGCCCGGACAGGATCTGCTGGTAGAGCCGGCGCAGGTCGGCGCCCGGCTCGATGCCCAGGTCCCGGCGCAGCAGTTCCCGGGTCTGTTCGTACACCTGCAGCGCGTGGGCCTGCCGGCCCCCGCGGTACAGCGCCGAGATCAGGAGCCAGCGCAGCTTCTCGCGCAGCGGCTCCTCGGCGACCGCGCCGGTCAGCTCGGTGACCAGCTCGGCGTGTCGCCCCGCCGCCAGCATGTCCAGGGCCCATTCCTCGACGGCCGTCAACCGCAGGTCCCGCAGCCGGTCCCGCTCCAGTACGGCGAAGGGCCCGGGAACCGAGTAGAGCGCCTCGCCCTGCCACAGGGACAGGGCCTTCTCGTACAACCGCGCGGTCACCTCGGAGGGGGCCTCGCCCCGTGACTTCCGCGCCTCGCCGAGGCGTCGGACGAAGAGCGTGGCGTCCACGTCCGCGGGGTCCACGCGCAGGCAGTACCCGCCGGACTGGAAGCCGAGCACCGCGCTCGCCGCTCTGCGGCCGCGATACGGATCCAGGACGCGACGCAGTCCGGCCACGTACGTGTGCACGCCGTTGGCGGCCGTGCGCGGCACGACGCTGCCCCACACCGCGTCCGCGATGTCCTCGACGCCCACGACGTCGCCGGCGCGGCAGGCGAGCAGGGCGAGGACGGCTCGCTGCTTGGGCGGGCCCAGCGCCACCTCCACCCCGCCGCGCCACGCGCGCACCGGCCCCAGGAGCTGGATGCGCAGGGATGCCTCAGCGGTCGCCATGGGTGATTCGCCTCCTGAAGTACTATTCCGGCCGCTTCTCGGCCGGCTCACCCCGCAGGGGGGGACGGCCTCCGCAGGAAGGGTCTGCACCAACAAGAAGAAGAGGGGGGAAGCAGCGTCGCGTCTCGGCATTGAGACGGCGTCCCGGGAGATCGCTCCTGCGAAGGCGTGCCAACGAACCGGAGATATTCGGCGGGCCGGGGATCCGCTCGTCCGACCCGCATCGTCTTCGGCGGGAGGGATTCACCGAATGAACGCCTCACGGGCCGCCGAGCACGTTTCCGTCTCTTCATTACCGAAAGACGTACGCGAAAATTACGGTAACGGAGCCTCAGCTCGATGTCACCCCCGTCCCACCGGGGCGGAGTCCTCGGCGGAACGGGCGTCGGCCCGGATTCCGCCGACGGGTGCGGGGGGCGATCCGCCGGCCCGGGTGGCGGCCGCCGGCCGAGGCGTCGTCCGGGTCCCGCCCGGCCTCGGCGGGTGTTCAAGTGCTCCGTTCCGAACAGTTGAACACCGTCGGCGAACCGCCTTGCTCCGCCGCCCCTTGCGCCGCCGGGGCGGGCGAGGCCTGGCTGTTAGGGTTGCGCGGGTGGTAGCGAGGACACCTTCCGGCAACCCCGGCCGCCGTGCGCTCGGGGCCTTCCTGCGCTCGCGGCGCGAGCGCCTGTCCCCCGACGACATGGGGATCTGCGACTCGTCGCGCCGCCGCACTCCGGGGCTGCGCCGCGAGGAGGTGGCCGCGCTCTCCGGGGTGAGCCTCAGCTGGTACACGTGGCTGGAGCAGGGCCGCGACATCAAGGTCTCCCGCCAGGTTCTGGCCGCCCTCGCGCGGTCCCTCAGGCTCTCCCCACCGGAGGTCCGGCACCTGTACCGGCTCTGCGACGAACTGCCCCCGGAGCTCGGGGACCCGCACAGCTGCCCCGGCTCCGACGGGCAGCTCGACGCCATGCTGCGGGCGCTGGAACCCAACCCGGCGGTGCTCCTCGACCAGCACTGGGACGTCCTGGCCTGGAACCGCGCCGAGGCCGCTCTCTTCACGGGCTACGCCGCGCTGCCCGTCGAGCGGCGCAACATGCTCTGGGTCATCTTCGGCTGGCCACCCGCGCGCTTCCTGATGGCGGATTGGGAGGCCCAGGCCAGCCAGGTGCTCGCCCAGTTCCGCGTGCGCGCCGACGAGGAGCCCGGCGACCCGCGGTTCGCGGCGGTCGTCGCCGATCTGCTGGCCGCCGTACCCGACTTCGCCCGCTTCTGGCAGCGGCACGAGGTGGCCGACTACCAGACCGTGGACAAGCACTTCACGCACCCGAGGGCGGGCCGGCTCGTCCTGCGGCAGTCGAAGCTGATCGCCGCGGACGACCCCCGCGTCCACCTGCTGGCCCGGTTCCCGGCCGACGAGTCGACGAAGGGCGCGCTCTCGCTGCTCATCGAGTGAGGTCGGCACGCGCCGGCCGGGTCCCGCCCGTCCCGTCAAACGTGCCGGCCCCCTCGACCGGGCGCGGTCGAGGGGGCCGAGGAAGGACGGACGGGATCACTGCTCGTGCAGGAACTCCCGGATCGGGTAACCGACGTGCCGCTGGTCGGTGAGCGCGTAGCCGAGGATGACGTCGCCGGGCTTCAGCTCGGTGATGTTGTGGACGCTGCCACCGGGGCCGAGCACCCGCACGTGCCAGTCGTCCTGGGCGATCACGTTCACCTTGCCGCCCGAGGGCGACTGCGCCTCGATCAGGAGCATCGGGCGGCTCTCCATCTTGATGCGGCCGACCACGATGCGCCGGGTGTTGCCGTCGGTGTCGACGGCCAGCAGCTCGGATCCGGAGCGCAGCTCGGCGAGGTAGCGGGTCCGGTTCGCCGGCGTGAGGCTGTAGGAGTGCAGCGCGGCCGCGTTCACCCGGAACGGGCGGGTCGGCATGTACGGCAGCGGGTGCGTCTCGCTGCTCACGAGGATCATGCCCGTGGCGTGCGAGCCGACCAGGATGCCCTCGTTCTGCTTGAAGTGGGAGCAGGTGTCGACGCACACCCGGTCGCCCAGGCCCACGTGGGCGAGCCTGGTGACGGTCAGCTCCTCCAGCTCCAGCCGCTCGGTGCCCTCCCGGCAGATCTCGGTGAGCGTGGTCGCCTCGCCCACCGCCTCGGGCCGCAGCAGGACGCCCTCGGGACCGCGCTCGAGGACGGTGAGGGTGATCTCGGCGTCCTGCAGGTCGGTGACCACGGTGATCAGCTTGCCCTCGGCCTTGTCCGTGGCGCCCAGCAGGATCTCCAGCGGGATCTTGCTCGGGTCCTGCTGGAACTCCACCAGCGTCCAGGCGGCCGTGGACGCGACCGTGCAGGCGACGGCCAACGACTCCTCGCCGGTGACGGTGACGAAGACGCCCTTCTCCGCGCTGGGCAGCGCGGGCTCGTACTTCCCGGCCAGGGCGTGGTCGACCACCAGGATGTCGGCGATCTCCGCCAGCTTCACGGCTGCGGACTCCGGAGTGTCCGGAAGGATGAGGCCGACCTTCTTCTTGTTCGGCGGGATCGTGGCCAGCAGCTCCGGGTCGTCGGAGACGAACCCGTCGATGCCGACGTGCACGGCCTCCTCGATCACGGGGGCGGTGAGGTCCTTCAGCCCGCGGACGTCGATCCAGGTGAGCTTCACTGCGAACTCCTCGTTGATGTGCGGTTCAGGTCTGGGCGGGTGCGGGGTGGACCGCCGCGAGCTCGCGGTCGGGGTTCGAGGGGACACCGGCGGTGATGTCGCCGACGGTGGGGCCGAGGGCGGGCATGTGCAGGGCGTCGGCGACCAGGCGCACGGTGCCCGCGACGTCGGGCGAAGCCCAGACGTTGCGGCCCATGGCCACGCCGAGCGCGCCGGACGCCACGACGTCGCCGACGGTCCGGGCCAGCTGCTGGCCGCCCACCGGGGCGCCGCCGGCGGTGATGATGCCGATCGGGCAACTGCGCACCACCTCGGCCATGGTGGCCGGCGAGCCGGTGTAGGGCACCTTCGCGATGTCGGCACCGAGGTCGGCGGCGAGGTTCGCGGCGTGTGCCACCAGCTCGGGGTCGGTCGGGTCGCTCACCCGCGGTCCGCGCGGATAGACCATGGCGATGAGCGGCAGGCCCCAGCGGGCGCAGCCGTCAGCGGCCCTGGCCAGGTCGCTCAGTTGCTCGGCTTCGGTGTCGGAGCCCATGTTGATGTGGATGCTGACCGCGTCGGCCCCCAGCTCCAGGGCTTCCTCGACCTCGGCGAGGCGGACCTTGGCGTTGGCGTCGGGGGCGTGCCGCGTGATCCCGTTCAGGTGGAGCACCACGGCCGTGCCGCGCAGGGCTTCCGCCGGCAGGAACCGCATGCGGCCCTTGTGGACCAGCAGGGCGTCCCCGCCGTTGCGCGACACGGCGAGAGCGATGTCACGAACGGCCGCGGCGGAGGCGATCGGGCCGTCCGCGACCGAATGGTCAAGGGGTACCACGAAGGTCCTGCCGGACACCGGATTTATGAGGCGGCTCAGCCGCAGACCCTTTCCCGGGGAATGGTGGAACAATTCCATGGAGATTCCTCTCACGCCGGACGCAACCACGCATCCCGGCCGTTCCGCTCCGTCAGATGGGTGGGAGATCGTCCCGGAACTGCGACAGAAAGCCTGATCGACGGGACTCGCCACATCGAAGTCGGAACGATCCTGTCATGTCAAGGGACCATTCGCGGCCACGAGTTGAGTGCCGGATCGAGATTGACACGGCGTTCGACGAACGTATCGTTGAGCCTTGTCGAATCGCGCTGCACCAACGGTCCCCTTCGCCGGCGGGCGGGTCACGGCAACGCGTCCGCCGCTCGCGAGCGGGCTCTGCCGGCCATCGTTTCGGCAACGAATTGCGCGCGACTCCCACAGATATCTACAGGAGAGCTCAATGAGTGCTTTTCCGCAGAACTATTGGTATGTCGCTGCATGGAGCAAGGAAGTGGGCAGGGAGCTCCTCAGCCGGACGATCTGCGGCGAACCGATCGTGTTCTACCGCCGCCGCGACGGCCGGCCCGTGGCCCTCGCGGACCGCTGTGTGCACCGCCGCTACCCGCTCTCGCTCGGCCGGCTCGAGGACGACTCCATCGAGTGCGGCTACCACGGCTTCGTCTTCGACTGCTCCGGGGCCTGCACCTTCGTGCCGGGTCAGGACCGCATCCCGCGCACCGCCCGGGTACCCGCCTACCAGGTGGTGGAGCGGGACAGGTGGATCTGGGTCTGGATCGGCGACCAGAGCAAGGCGGACCCGGCCCTGGTGCCGGACGCCCACTGGCTGGACGACCCGAACTGGGCGTCGGTCGAGGACATGGCGCACTCGCCGTTCCGGTACAGCCTCCTGATGGACAACCTCATGGACCTGTCCCACGAGACGTACCTGCACGCCGGCCTGATCGGGACGCCGGAGATCGCCCGCACGCCCTTCACCACCCAGGTCGACGACGTGCGGAACCGGGTCACCTTCTCGCGCCACATGGAAGCCGTGGAGTGCCCGCCCTTCTATGAGAAGACCACCGGCTACACCACGCCGATCGACCGCTGGCAGGACGTGGCGTTCCAGCCGCCCGCGTTCTGGGTGAACAACGTGCGGGTCGCGCCGCACGGCACGCCGGTCGGCCCGAACGGGGACGAGGGCGGCGCCCACGTGAAGATCCTGCACGGGCTCACCCCGGAGACCGAGAACAGCACCTGGGACTTCTGGGCCGTGGTCCGCGACTTCGCGCTGGACGACGAGGCTGTCAGCCACGCGCTGCTGACGATGAACCAGGAGGTGGTCCAGCAGGACCTGGATGCCCTGACCGTCCTCGAGCAGGTCGTGGCCAGCGAGCCGCCGGGGACCCAGGAGCTGAGCGTCGAGATCGACGCCGGCGGCCTGGCCGCCCGCGCGATGCTGCGCAAGATCAACCAGTAACCGTCCGGACCGACCCCCGAAGGGCGGAAGACATGGCTCCCGACACGCTGGAGGTCCTGGTCCGTGAGCGGACCGAACTCGCGCAGGGCGTGCTGGGCCTGGAGCTGGTGGCGCCCGACGGCGGCGCGCTGCCCGCCTGGGCCCCCGGGGCGCACATCGACCTGGTCCTGCCGTCGGGGCTCGTACGGCAGTTCTCGCTGTGCGGCCCCGCCGACCGGGCCGGAAGCTGGCACATCGCCGTCCTGCGCGAGCCGAACGGGCGCGGCGGGTCGATCGAGGTGCACGACGAACTCGCGGTGCAGACACGCCTGCGCGCCGTCGGCCCGCGCAACCGCTTCCCGCTGCTGCCCGCCGACGACCTGCTGTTCATCGCGGGCGGCATCGGCATCACCCCGTTGCTGCCGATGCTCGCCGAGGCCGAACGCAGCGGCAGCCGTTGGCGGCTGCTCTACGGGGGCCGGACCAGGACGTCCATGGCGTTCCTGCCCGAACTGGCCGGCTACGGCGACCGCGTCAGGATCGTCCCGCAGGACGAGTTCGGGCTGCTCGACCTCGACGGGCCGCTGTCCCGGGTTCCGGCCGGCGGGCGGGTCTACTGCTGCGGGCCCGAGCCGCTGCTCGACGCGGTGCGGGAGCGCTGCGCCGGTCGGCCCGAACTGACGCTGCACACCGAGCGGTTCGCCGCCGCGCCGTCCACCGCCGGCCCCGGGGGGACGGACACCGGCTTCGAGGCCGTGCTCAAGCGCAGCGGCAGGTCGGTCCCCGTGCCCGCCGGGACCTCGGTGCTCGCGGCGCTGCGCGAGGCGGGGGTGGCGGTGCTCGCCTCGTGCGAGGAGGGCACCTGCGGGACCTGCGAGACCACCGTCCTGGAGGGCGCGGTGGAGCACCGCGACAGCCTCCTGACCGAGGAGGAGCGCGCCGCCGGCGACCTGATGCTGATCTGCGTCTCGCGCTCCCGCAGCCCGCGCCTGGTCCTCGACCTCTGAGGCCCCCCGGGGTCCCGGAGGTCCCGGAGGTCTCCGGACCGCTGACTTCCCACGTCCGTCACACCCCGTGGGGCCCGCCGCCCCCGGTCGCACCTGGAGAACACCGATGACGCACCCCCCGTCCTGGGACGGCCTCATCGAGGACGCCTTCCTCGAACAGGTCCGGGCCCGCCCGTCGGCCACCGCCCTGGTCGCGGGCTCCCGCGTGCTGACCTACCAGGAGCTGTACGACCGGGCGGCCGGCGTCGCCGCCGGGCTGCGCCGGCTCGGCGTGCGGCGCGAGACCTTGGTCGGCCTCGCCTTCGACCGCTCGGCCGACTCGATCGTGGCCCTGCTCGCCGTCGTCCTGGCGGGCGGTGCGTACGTGCCGATCGATCCCGCCTACCCCGAGCACCGCGTCCGCCAGATCACCGAGCAGGCCGAGCTGCGCCTGGTGGTGTGCCCGGAGACGGTGCGCGAGCGGTTCACCGTGCCCGAGCCCGCGCGCACCTGCGGACTCGAGGAGCTGCTGAGCCTCGGCGAGGCGGCGGACGAGCCGGCGGCGCCCCACGAGGCGCCCGGGGCCGGGCAGTCCCCGCTGGCCTACGTGATGTTCACCTCGGGCAGCACCGGCCGCCCCAAGGGAGTGATGGTCGAACACCGCGGCGTCCTGCGCCTGGTCAAGGACATCGGCTACCTGGACCTGTCCCCGGCCCAGCGGATGCTCCAGGCCGCGTCGCTCGCCTTCGACGCGGCGACGTTCGAGATCTGGGGCGCCTTGCTGAACGGCGCGTCGCTGCACGTCGTGGACCACGAGACGGCCGTCGTCCCGGGGCGCTTCGCGCAGGCGATCCGGGAGCAGGGCGTGACCATGGCCTTCGTCACCGCCCCGCTGTTCCACCGCATGGCCCAGGAGGACCCGGCGGCCTTCGCCTCGCTGGCCACCCTGCTGACCGGTGGTGACGTCGTCTCCCCCGCCCATGTGCGCCAGGTCCGCGAGACCAACCCCTCGCTCACCGTCGTCAACTGCTACGGCCCCACCGAGAACAGTGCCTTCACCACGGTCTTCCCCGTCCCCGGGCACACCGACGGCCCGCTGCCGATCGGCCGGCCCGTTCCCGGCACGAGCGTGCGGGTCTGCGACGAGCAGGGCCGCCCGGTACCCGCCGGAACCGTCGGCGAGCTGTACACGGCCGGCGCCGGGGTGGCGCGCGGCTACCTGGGCGAGCCCGAGCTGACGGCGCGCAAGTTCGTCCTGCTGGACGGCGAGCGCCACTACCGCACCGGCGACCTGGTGCGCGCCGACGAGGACGGGCTGCTGCACTTCCACGGCCGCCAGGACGACCAGGTCAAGATCCGCGGCCATCTCGTGGAGCTCACCGAGGTCAACGCGGCGCTCCAGGCGCTGGAAGGCGTGAGCGACGCGTACACCAGCGTCATCGGCGAGCCGGGCGAGGAGCGCTCGCTGGCCGCCTACGTGGTGGCGCCGGGCCTCGACAGCGCGGCGCTGCGGCGCGCGCTGCGCGAGCGGCTGCCCGCGTACCTGTGCCCGGACCGCTTCGTGATGCTGGAGCGGCTGCCCCTGGCGCCGAACGGCAAGGTCGACCGGCACCGCCTGCCATCGGCCTCCCCCGCGCCCACGCCGCGGCGCGAGGGCCACGCGCTCACGCCCGCACAGGCCCGCCTGGCCGGGCTGTGGGCCGCGGGGGGCGGCGGCGGCCCCCGGGGGACCGCCGCCCCCCGCGGGCGGGTCGCGCCGGGCGGGCCCACCCCCCCCCCCGCGCGGCGCCC